>NZ_JBANBA010000300.1:0-635 GCF_059803475.1 Bradyrhizobium sp. UFLA05-89
CAACGCCGCGATGTGTTCGCCAGCGTCGAGCAGCGTGACCAGCTTTCTCCCGTCTGGCAACGAGATCGGTTCATCGAAAGGTCGCCTCCAGCCCCGGTCCGTTCGTACGTTTCCACCGTTCAAGAGTGCAGCCGCTTCCGCTTTTTGCGCTTCGCCAGCGCGCTTTTGAGACGCTCTCGCAGAGAGAGGATCTCGGCATATTTGGCCGCGAGCTCTGCGTTCGTAATTTGTAACCTGGATTGCGTTCTTAAAAGACGTTTCCTCATGTGACAGCCTAACCGGCCGCACCGACGCGCACACTTCGATTTCGGAATTAAGCTTGACGGGGAAGGGTTAATGCTGGAGCTCGCGACAGTCCGCACATGATCAGTTCGCCGCCAGGTGCTTTGACCGAATCGGGCAACTGGCGTTGATGGGCGTGCTCGCCCTTCTTCCCACGATCAGGTGAGTGTAAATTCGACTACCGGCGTGGTGATGACGCGGTCTCCTAGCGAACGAGCCGCGGTTCACGCTGGCGAGCCTTCAATCAAAGCAGAGAGACGAGGGTCAGCAGGCCTATCGCAGCCAGTGACCATGCCAAACAATGAAGCATCCACTGCCGATCGCGCTTCATTGCGGTACCGCTCGGATCTCTG
>NZ_JBANBA010000301.1:0-598 GCF_059803475.1 Bradyrhizobium sp. UFLA05-89
CCCGCGGCGGCACGCGCAAGACGATGATCGTGGCGCTCGCGCGCAAGCTCCTCATTGCGCTCTGGCGGCTCGTGACAACCGGCGAGACGCCGGCAGGTCTGCTGCTGCGCCCGGCCGCGTAAGGACAACTGAGTTGCTGCAGCCCAGCCTCATGTCGATGCCGAGCTGCAGCTGATGGACCGAGGTGGCGGCAACCCGATGTTGGACTATGGTCCTCGCACCGCGGTTTAGAATGGGCCCGCCTTCTCGGAGCTTCGCCGCCGATGCGCATGACTGCATCGTGGTTGCGATCCTCACGGGTCGGCCGAATACAAGTTCGTGGCGCGCAATCTGCGTGCACGATGGCGAGCTCCCCCTCGGTATCGTCTCAGTTGCAGACACTGAATTGGAAAAGACGCGACCCGATCGCGCAAGTCTGCCGCTGTGCTCGCGGCGGTCAAGGGCAAGTCGCTCCGCGATGGCCTTCGGCCCCCTTGACCGCCGCTGCGCGCAGCAGCCTAGCGAAAAGCAGGTCGGGACGAGGAGATGTCGCAGCCCGGCCGAACAAGGAGATGGCCAATAACGAAAGCGCTTGACACCAATCGCCCCATACAAGTCC
>NZ_JBANBA010000302.1:0-584 GCF_059803475.1 Bradyrhizobium sp. UFLA05-89
CTCCCTCCCAGTGACCCGGCACCGCGCGATCGGCCGCTTCGGCGGGGCGTTGACTGATCATGATCTCCGGCGAGACAAAGCTCTTGCCTCGCCTGCGTACGCGCGCCCTGGGGACCCGCAACACGCGCCCCGTTCGCAAGCAGGCCGACAGTTCGCGGCGTAGCGCTCCCCGCCCCTGAACGAAGAGGGCTTGATAGATGGCTTCGTGGCTGATGCGCATCGTCTTGTCGTCCGGGAAGTCGATCGGCAAGCGTCGGGCAATCTGCTCTGGGCTCCAAGCCCTGGCCCATCGCCGATCCTTGCGCGGGCCATGCCGGCGGCCCTTCCACGGAACGGCGGGACCAGGAACGGCAGCGCCACTCGGGGTCGTGACGACGCCGGCCAGTCGCTGCTCCACATAAGTGCGCAAGGTTGTGTTGAGCGCAAGCTTGCTCGGTTTGGGTCGACGGGCCGATCGCTCGGCGTGCCATTGGGCTGTCGACGCACGATACTCCAGGCCGCCGCTGCGCGTCGCGGCATTGCGTCGTAGCTCACGGGAGATGGTCGAGACGGATCGGCTAAGTCGGCGTCCGATCTCGCGGCTC
>NZ_JBANBA010000303.1:0-581 GCF_059803475.1 Bradyrhizobium sp. UFLA05-89
GATCGAGATCGCGCTCGATCAAATCCGCGCCGCCTGCACCGCGGGCTTGCCACGTGGCGTCGTGTTGATTGATGCTGGCTACGGCAATCACAGCGACCTGCGCGCCGCTCTTACGGCGCTTGAGCTTTCCTATGTTGCTGGGATTCTCTCGAGCACCACGGTGTGGTCGCCCGGCACGGGCCCCTTGCCGCCCAAGCCTTATGTGCCCGGCCGCGGACGGCCGACCAAGCAGCTACGTCGCGATGCGCAGCACCAACCAGTCAAGGTCAAGGATCTTGCCTTGAGCCTTCCTGCCAAAGCCTGGCGGACGGTCACTTGGCGCGAAGGAACGAATGTATCCCTCAAATCCCGCTTTGCGCGCGTGCGCATTCGCATAGCACGGCGCGACTTCAACCGCAGTGAACCCTGGCCGGAAGAATGGCTCCTGATCGAATGGCCCAAAGGTGAAAAGGAACCAACAAAGTACTGGCTATCGAGCCTACCGCCCACCGTCAGCTTTGCGCGTCTCGTCGACATTGCAAAGCTGCGTTGGCGCATCGAGCGCGACTACCAGGAGCTCAAGCAGGAGACCGGCCTTGACC
>NZ_JBANBA010000304.1:0-563 GCF_059803475.1 Bradyrhizobium sp. UFLA05-89
GGCCTCGACCTCGACGATCTTCGCCTGCTGAGCGGCGATCGCCTTGCCGAAGTTGTCGCGCGTCAACGTGCAAGAGGTGACCGTCGCCTCCAGCTTGCCGCGCACCTTTTCCTCGGCATTGAGGTCGGCTTCCAGCAGGTGGGTCTGGAGCTTCGCTTCGGCGTCAACGGAGGCCGCTTCAGCGGCTGTGTGACGGCTGTGCAGGGTCGCGGCGCGCGCGCGCAATGCCGCGAGTTCGTGTTCGAGTTTTTCCATTGGGGATTTTCGTCGAAAGAGTGCCATGCCGCCAGAGTACGGCCTGCCGCATGCTTGGCGAAGGCTGGACTCGTGGAGGGCGCCAAACGGCGGGCGATCTTAAGGTGACTTGGCAGGGGTTGTTGTGGCGTGCGCCAACTATGAGGGAGGTGGCACTTACGGGAGCCCGATGACGCGTCCGCTTCTACGCCCACAACGGCGCAATAGCGGACGTGCCCGGATGTCGCAGAAGGGCCGATTCCGTTGAAAAAGGCCGCGGTTGCGACTCAGAGATACCAGTGATTCAGTCTGTCTAGTTGGCAGGACTG
>NZ_JBANBA010000305.1:0-553 GCF_059803475.1 Bradyrhizobium sp. UFLA05-89
TCGGGATTGTGAGCCACGGCTAAGTCGGGAATGCCCGCACTCTCCATGGGCTGCTCCCGAGGGGTGTGCGGGCTTTTCTCCTAAGAGCCTAACCGAAAATAAGGAGTGAGTGATCTCGGCGGGCTGTGATTCCTTCGGATTTGCGAAGATTCGAGGGAGGGCACGATGCCTGGACCGAAATCACTCGTCTCCAGTATCAACGCAGCGGGCTGCGTTACACAAGCGATCTGACTGATGCGGAGTGGGCGCTGATTGCCGGGAAGATGCCGCGACGACGGCGTCTCGGGCGACCACGGCAGGTCAATTTGCGCGAGGTGGTGCAGGCGATCTTCTACATTCTGTCCACCGGCTGCCAGTGGCGGGCCCTGCCGAGCGAGTTCCCGCCGTACTCGACGGTCCAGGGCTACTATTATGCGTGGCGCGATAGTGGCAGGTGGCACATGATCGTTCGAGCGTTGGTGCGCAAAGCGCGGCAGGAACTTGGGCGCAAGCCGACACCGACGGCTGCCGTCATTGACAGTCAAACCGCTTCGACGACGCAGGCCGGCGGGCC
>NZ_JBANBA010000306.1:0-551 GCF_059803475.1 Bradyrhizobium sp. UFLA05-89
GTATCAAGGTCGCGTCGAAGCTGAGCGGCTGGTCTTCATCGACGAGACCTGGACCAGAACCGATATGGCGCCTTTGCGGGGATGGGCGCCGCGCGGGCACAGACTTCCCGCCAAGGTTCCGCACGGCCGCTGGAAGACCATGACCTTCCTGGCGGCCCTGCGCCATGACCGGATCGATGCGCCATGGTTCATCGAGGGCCCGATCGATGGCGTGAGCTTTCGCACCTATGTCGAGAAGGTTCTTCTACCCGTCCTTCGACCCGGTGACATCGTCGTCTTGGATAACCTCGGTAGCCACAGGAGCAAAGCAGTTCGCCAACTCATACGCTCGGTCGGCGCCAAACTCTTCTTCCTGCCAAAATACTCGCCCGACTTGAACCCGATCGAACAGGTCTTTGCCAAGCTCAAGCACCTGCTCCGCAAAGCGGCCGCGCGAACCGTCGATGCGGTCTGCGCCGCAATCGGTCACGCACTCGATGCCTTCACCCCCGAGGAATGCGCCAACTACCTCAAAAATTCAGGCTATCGAACTTAATGCCATCACGCTTTAG
>NZ_JBANBA010000307.1:0-544 GCF_059803475.1 Bradyrhizobium sp. UFLA05-89
GGTTGCGGTTGCTTCCAGCTCTTCGAGCTGAAGCTCCATCTGCTCCAGGAGCCGTGCCTTGCGCTCCGAGCGGCTGCCGTAAATCTGGCGGCGCAGCTTCTCGATCTCGAGCTTGAGGTAACTGATCAGGGCCTCGGCCGCCTTCGCGTCGGCAGCTTCCGCTTTGGCGCTCGCCGCGACGGCTTCCGCTTGAAGGCGCGCGGCGCGCTCCGCGAGGATCATCGCATGCGCGGCGGCAAGATCGGTGGGGAGCGATTCAGATGCGGTCACGGCGATGATGGAATCACATCCATCACGATCCGGGAAGCGCAAAGCCTCATCCGACCGATGTCGGCCGCCACGTCTCTTGTGGGTGCCTCCAATCGATTCCGGACAGAAGATAACCGAGTTGCGCCGACGAGATCGTCACCACACTCTCGGCCGGGCTCGGCCAGATGAAGCGGCCCCGCTCCAGGCGTTTTGTGAACAGGCAGGCGCCCTGGCCGTCATGCCAGATCACCTTCAGCAGATTGCCCCGACGCCCGCGGAAGCAAAACAGGTGGCC
>NZ_JBANBA010000308.1:0-531 GCF_059803475.1 Bradyrhizobium sp. UFLA05-89
ATCTTCAGTCCTGCCAACTAGACAGACTGAATCACTGGTATCTCTGAGTCGCAACCGCGGCCTTTTTCAACGGAATCTGACCCGAAGCGGAAGTTAGCTAGCTACCAGTATCCTGGGTAGATTGCGGGTTGCCCTCAAGCTGGCTACGCAGCTTCTCGGCCAGTTCGGATTCATCTTGCTCACGTATCGGACCGAGCTTAGTCGCGAGCTCTCTTGCCTGCTCTACAGTGCAGCCTGCGTAGAATATGACCGAAATATGAGTGGCTTGCCATGCGGGGCCGTTGATGCGTACAGACCAGCGCCATCGACCGTCTTGGCATGCCCCAACGATGCGCCGTCCGTTTATTGGATGCGCGACGGAAAGGGGACCTTCCCACCATGTCTCGTCGAGCATAGCGCAGCGCTCCTCTTAACCTGCTCCTTTGTGAATATCAGGTCGGCCCTAAGATGTCGCCTTCTGTGAAGGGTTTCGGATGCCGGCCGCATGAGGGACGGGGCGGCGTATTCGGCGGCCGGCGTCCGAAAGCCTCC
>NZ_JBANBA010000309.1:0-523 GCF_059803475.1 Bradyrhizobium sp. UFLA05-89
CCGGCGCGCCGGTCAGCCCGGCATAGCGCGCGACAGCTCTGCGATCACGCAGATTGCGCGACAGCGCCTCATGCACCAGCATGTCGGCGGTCTCGATGGCGATGCCGAGGACCCTTGCGATCAAACGAACCATCGCATGGGGACCCGTTGCTGCGGCCGGCGCAGCGGCGAGACGCTGCAAACGTTCGCGTTCGATGGCACGGATCTGGTCACGCACCAGGCTCAGCCGTTCCAGATCGCGGCATAGCTCCGCATGGGTATTGTCCGGCAGCGGCGTTCCCTCTGCGGTACGCAGCGTCTGGAGCTTCTGCGCCGCCTTCCGCAGCCTCGGATTGAACCCGCCGATGCCGACCAGGGCGAGGACGGCTTTGACGCGGTTGACGATCCGCGTCTGGTCGCTGACCAGGCTCTGCCGCTCACGGCCCGGTCGCCGTGTGTCTTCCTGCGCCATGGTCGGGATCGCGACCATGCTGCAATGGCGCTTCTCGCCACGCAGCCAGCCGAGCAATGAGCGCATCAGCAG
>NZ_JBANBA010000030.1:0-87123 GCF_059803475.1 Bradyrhizobium sp. UFLA05-89
GCTGTAGCGGGGATCGGTCTGCTTCATGTAGGTCGGGGACGTGTCGCGGGGCGGCGTCGGCAGGCGAACGATTCGCCGACCTTCCAGGGCGACGGTCGGAGGAATTGCGCCACACCCCGCAAGGAAGAAGACGTCGCAGGTCGAAACGCGCTCGTGGAATGCGCTGGCGTTGGTCGTGGCCATCGCGGTCGTCGCAGCGAAACTGATCAATGCAATTGCCGTCAATCTGGATTTCGTAAACATCGGAATTCTCCAGCCTTCGGTTCGGCGAAGCCCGGAACGGCCCGCTCAGCCGTTGGACGGGGTCGGATGAAGACCGGTTCGAGCGGCTACACGGCAACGTGAACGATCCGCGGCGACGGCAGGCCTGCACGCTGCGCCACACTAGGCGCCGCGCAAACCGCGCTGATTGAGATCGCGGACCATGTATCTTGCGCCCTCTCCATAGGATGCCAGCTTGATGCGCAACGCCGCATCGGGCGCGATCACGCGAAAATCATGGCGCGACCAGAGTGAAGCGGTGTCGTAGACGGAGACGAGCGCGAGATGTTCGATTCCGTTCGCGCGCGCCAGGCGTGCGAGCGTCTCGATGTACGATGTCGCGACGCGATTGCCGCGCGAGGCGGGCATCACCGCGACGTCATGCAAGTAGAGGCAGTCCGGCGCGGGCGGCAGTTTTTGCAGGTAGTCGTCGAGCGGCGGAATCTGGTGGAGCGTCCAGGGATGAGCGATGCCGTAGCCAAAGAACGTCGTCTCCTGCGGTGAGCATTCGGCAGCCCTCCGGAAACAAGCTCATCTTCTCCGCCAGCACGTCCGCGCGTTCCAGCAGATCGGGATGGATGGCCGCCGCGATCGCGATGATCGCCGGCAGATCGGAGGGCTTGGCGCAGCGCCAATGTGATTGCACGTTGCTTCCAGCGCGCCCGAGGCGGGCGCCTATCTCAGCCCCTCATATACCATCAATCCGCGCGCGATCTGCAGCTTGCGGATGGCGCGGGGCAACAGCTTTTCCGGTTGGTGCAGATAGCGCCACGAGGTGAGGGCGAACTCGCCAAGCGCACCATATTCGTCGTCGAACGGGGCGAGCACGCCGGTGACGCTCACCGGTGTATGCGGACGGGCGTTGAAGGGCAGAAGCAAGAGCTCGAGATGTGCGTGCGTGCCGTCTTGCCGTGTCGCAGTGAGGCCGGCGATGGCGCCGAGCGTTTCCTCGGCGACGATGGCAGTGATCTCCTCGATTTCGGTGCGGCTTCGGCCCGTAAACAGCGCGGCAAAGCTCTGGTCCTTGAGATCGCGTCCGGCGAGCGCGCAGACGCGCGTGCCGGCGACGCGGAAGGGGAAGCCAAGCGTCGGCTCGCAGGACAGGACAAAGATGTCGCCGAGCAGGCCGCGGACAGCGGCCGGATCGATATCGGCACGATCAGGCGCCCGCGCGGTGCCGCGCTTATCATCCCAGTAGGCGAAGAATTCGCGACTCGACGGATGTTTCATGACTCTACGCTCCCCCTCGGCCGCACGTCGTGGGACAGACTTGTCCCGCTTCAGTGCACCTCGGGTCCCCTTCTTTGTTGTGCAGGAGCGGATTTGCAGCGTCCATGCCGCTGACGCGTTTTTGGCCCCCTGGGGCGGGCCTTTGCGTCGTTAACGTTAAATTAACGATGGACTTTAACCCGTTCGCACGGCTGCTATGGTTGCCGCGGTCGCAAGCTTCGCCGCTTTTCCAGGTTCTCGGCAGGGCCTGTACACACAAGGCGTCAAACAGTTTGGTCACGGGCCGCGGGGAGGGGTGGGGATAATCCCTTTTCCTCCAAGTTCCGGAAGGCCGACATGGACAGGGAGGGCTTTCCCAGGGCCCTCCCTTTTCCTTTTGTGCACTTGCACGGGGTGGGCAAAGGCGACTATCTCCACGCTTGTCGCCTTGTTCGCGCTTTGAAAGCCAAAATCCCTTGGACGCCCCGCCTAATTCTCCGCCGGATGAGCCGGCCGCACTTCACGACGCGCGGCGCGAGCCGGTTTTGACGCTGCCGCGCGCGCTGACGGCCTACGTCGCGCTGCTGGTAGTGATCCATCTGCGGGTACTGCTGCCGCCGGAGCTCGAAAACTGGACCATCGACGTATTCGGCTTCATCCCGAAGCGCTACGATTCCTCGCTGCTCAATCTTTCGATCCCCGGCGGCACCGGTGCGAAGGTATGGACGTTCGTCACCTATTCTCTGCTCCACGCCAATCTTACCCATCTCGGCTTCAATGTGCTGTGGCTGTTGCCGTTCGGTAGCGCGCTGGCGCGGCGCTTTGGGCCGGTGCGCTTCTACCTGTTCCTGGCGATGACGGCGGCGGCGGGCGCGCTTGCTCATCTGCTCACCCATGAGCATGCGGTGGTGCCGATGATCGGGGCGTCGGCGTCGGTATCCGGCGCCATGGCGGCGGCGATCCGCTTTGCCTTCGTGCGCGGCAGCTTCCTGTCCTTCAGCCGCAGCGATGCCGACACGGCGGCAAAGGTGCCGGCGCTGCCGCTGTCGCGAGCTCTGCGCGACGGGCGGGTGATGGGCTTTCTCGCGGTGTGGTTCGGCGTCAACATCATCTTCGGCATCGGGGCCATCGGGGTCGATACGGAGGGCGCAACCGTCGCCTGGCAGGCGCATATCGGCGGCTTCTTCGCAGGCCTTCTGCTGTTCTCGCTGTTCGACCCCGTGCCGCGCGCGCCCCCCGATACTGCAGATGCGTCATCACAGGACATTTCAGATCGCATTTGAAGCGGCGCTTGCGGGATGGAGCGATTTCATCCATCATCTCATGCGAAGAATGTCGTGATACGACAAGCCGGTAGCGGCCCTGCTTCGCGCAGCGCCTGAGAACGAAACCGGCATTGAGACTGTTAGTTGAAGACTCGCGAACAAGTCCGGCCCAAGCTTAGAGGGCTGGGTCGGATTCAGGGAGGCGGCAATGACGGTACGTTCTATCCTCAACACCAAGGGCCACCAGATCATGAATGTCGAGCCCGACGCAAAGATGTCGGCCGCAATCAAACTGCTTGGCGAGAAGAAGATCGGCGCGGTTCTGGTGATGAATCAAAGCCGGCTGGAAGGCATCCTGTCGGAGCGCGACATCGTGCGCGTGCTGGGCGAGCGGGGCGCCGGCGTGCTGGAGGAACCGGTCTCGAGCGTCATGACCCGCAAGGTCGTGACCTGCAAGGAGACTGACACGGTCGCCGAGATCATGGAGATGATGACCACGGGCAAGTTCCGGCACCTGCCGGTCATCGATAATGGCAAGGTTGTTGGCCTGATCTCGATCGGCGACATCGTCAAATGGCGTGTGCGCGAATACGAGACCGAGCAGGAAGCCCTGCGCGACTACATCAAGACAGCCTGAGCCTTATTCGCCGACTTTCTCGCCGGCCTTGTTCTGGTCAGTTTTGGGCGCGGTGCCATCCGGCGCCGGCGCCAGCACGTGGATCGCCTCCTGGATGGAGTCGATCGCGCGCTCGGCGGCGCGCGTGCCGAACGCGATCAGATCGTCGGCGCGGTGGAAGTCGAACCAGCCGATCTGGCCGACCCGCGGTGTGATCAGCATGTCCGGCGGATCGCCCGCAAGGCGCGCGCGGGTGATGCGGTCCTGCATGATGTTGAAGGCATCCACCATCACCGAGGAGATGCCGGGCCGTCCGCCGCCGCCGAAGAACTCGCGCTTCATTGTGCGCTCGGGCGAGAAAAGCCTCGGGAAGCGGCGCTTGGCGGCGTCCTTTGCCGCGGCGTCCTCGGTTGCCGGCGACTCGACCGGAGCGGGCATCGCGCCATGCGAATAGATGGTCGTGGAATGGGTGAAGATGTCGCTCGAAAGATTTGCCGCGATGACGATTTCCGCGCCCAGCGCCCGCGCCGCTGAGACCGGCACCGGGTTGACCAGCGCGCCATCAACCAGCCAGCGATCGCCGATCAGCACGGGGGAGAAGATGCCAGGTAGCGCATAGGATGCGCGCATCGCCTCGACCATGCGGCCGCGTGTCAGCCAGATCTCGTGGCCGGTGCGGACTTCCGTGGCGACTGTGGCAAACTTGATCGGCAGATCCTCGATCAGGGTCTGGCCGATCGCTGCCTCGAGCCGGGTTGCGAGCTTCTCGCCGCCGATCAGGCCGGAGCCATTGAGGCGGATGTCGAGATAGGAGAGGATGTTGCGTACGCCCTGGAAGCTGCGCGCCCAGTCCTCAAGCGTGTCGAGATGGCCGGCCGCATAGGCGCCGCCGATGACCGCACCTATCGAGGTGCCGACCACCACGTCCGGCACGATGCCGTTGGCCAGCAACGTCTTCAAGATACCGATGTGGGCGAAGCCGCGCGCAGCACCGCCGCCGAGCGCAAGGCCGATGACCGGCCGGCGAATGCTGCCGAGCCCCACCTTTTCGCCGTTCGCGCCGTTGGAGCCATTCGCGCCGCGACCCTTCAACATATCCAGCACCGACGATCTCCTACGACCCGACTGACGCTTACGACCCGACTAACGCTGACCAGATTAGGCACCGCAATCCCGCCCCGCCAGAAACACAGCGAAGCATGGTTTATGCTGCTTTGGTGAGCGCGCTGGGCAGGAGTATGGCGATGGCCGGTTGCCGCGGGACTAACCATTTAAGGTTCCGCCTGTTCCAGAAACAGGTGTTTCCCGGGGTTCCAGTGGCTTGAATTTGCCGCGTTTTCGGTGAAAAGCAGGTTGCATGATTTTCGGGGGTGACGGCATCAAACGATGGCGGCGCAGCGGATGGCTGCTGCCGGGAGTTTTGCTCGCCTGCTTGCTTGGCGGGGGTACCGCTCACGCGCAATTGTTCTCTGATCGCCCGCCGCCGGTGCCGCCGGCCGCCGTGCCCGATCCCGGCGCGGCCGTCAGCCTCGCGCCGCCCTCGGGTCCGGGGGCGGCGCCGCCGAGCCTGCCGCCGACGCTGACGCAGCCGGCCTCTCCCACGGTCCCACCCTCGGTCTCGACGGTCCCGCCCGCCGCGCCCATGGGGGCAGCGGCGCCCGGCCAGGCCGTGCTGTCGCTGACCGCGAAATACGGCAAGGATCTGCCGCCGATCACCAGCGGGCTGGTGTGGCGGGTGTTTGCCGACCGCCCCGACGAGAATGGCACCTTCAAGCTGATCCGCGAGGACCGCAACGCCACGCCCAACATCGTGCTGCCGCCCGGCAATTACGTCGTGCACGTCGCCTTCGGCCTCGTCAGCGCGGTGCGTACGGTGAGTCTGAAGGCGGAGACTGACCGCGAGGCCTTCGTGCTGCCGGCGGGAGGCCTGCGCATCGAGGGCCGCGTCGGCACCAGCCGTATTCCGCAAAACCAGATCTCGTTCGCGATCTACAAGGGCAGCCAGTTCGAAGGCGGCGAGCGCTCCTCGCTGGTACCGAACGTCGCCGCCGGCGACGTCGTCCTGCTGCCTGAGGGCACCTACTACATCATCTCCAACTATGGCGACGCCAACTCGGTGGTGCGATCCGACATCCGCGTGCAGGCTGGAAAGCTCACGGACGTGACCATCACCCACCGCGCCGCCGTGATCACGCTGAAGCTTGTCAGCGACAAGGGCGGCGAGGCGCTCGCCAACACCGCCTGGTCGGTGCTCACCCCCGGCGGCGACGTGATCAAGGAATCGATCGGCGCCTTCCCGCGCGTCGTCCTCTCTGAAGGCGAATACCGCGCCATCGCCAAGAACGAGGGCAAGGTCTATGAGCGCGGCTTCAACGTCGTCAACGGCGTCGACGGCGAAGTCGAAGTCGTCGCGCGCTAGGCCTCGGTAGCGCAGTCCCTCGACCAGCACGGCCAAGGCAGGGGGCAATATCGTACCGTGCTTCTCATTCAGCGCACGAAAAGGTCAGCCAGGCTGATCCACCTGCTCGGCGCGCTCGCGAAAGGTCCAGATGGCGCTCGCCTGGCTGTTGGCGCAAAAGCCCTGGATCGTGCCGATTTTCGGAGCCAAGAGAGCAGAACATCAGTGCCGTCACACAGCGAACGCCGATCGCCGTGCCATCGACATCTCGTCAGGGTCACCGAAGGCGATCGGTATCCGGCGCATTTGCAGGCGCTAATTGGCCGCTGAGGCTCAGCATGGGGATTGACCGGTGAGTCTCTGCTCACCGGTCATCCCGCCCTGTGTTTTGATTTGAGTGCGTGTGCGAAAGCGCTACCAAAAACGTCTTCAGGTGCAAGGCTTTGGGAAACACCGCACCCGCGACGTAATTCCGATAATCAATTTTGTTCTCTTTCGCTCCTGCTGCGTTATATCTCTGACATCCGTCCAAGGGGGCGGGATGCGCGGGTCGTCTGTGTTCGCCGCGCGTGGCCGGCAACGAGCAGGGGGCGCAGCCCGACGGCATGTTCGAAGTGGTCCTTACGAGACGCAAGCGATTTGGCTGGCGGTGGCAGGTTTGCGACCAGTCAGGCAAGCTGTTTGCCGACGGCTTCGAGCGCACCCGTCCGGCGGCCAAGTATCAGGGTGAACGCGCGCTGTTCTTCCTCCTGTCCCAGGCCTACTTGAACAATCGGTCGGCGGCCTCGAGCGAGGACTAGCGGGCCGCAGCCCAGCCTGGGAAGGCGCGGGACCATGAAGCGCTGCAAGATTGTCTATCTTGCCGGCTCAGAGTTCGACGATCAGCTTGCCCTTGGCGCCGCGGTCGCGGATCAGCGCGTAGGCGTCGGCGACGGTCTGAAGCGTGAAGCGGCGGGGATCGAGCAGCGGCACGAGCTTGCCCGCTTCGGCAAGGCGGGTCGCTTCCGCCAGGATATCGCCGTGATGTGCGCGGCCTTCGCCGGTCAGCAGAGGCAGCAGCGTGAACACGCCGGAATAGGTTGCTGCACGGAACGACAGCGGTGCCAGCGAATGCGTGCCCCAGCCGAGCGCGCTCACCACATGGCCGAAGCGGCGTACGGCAGTGAACGAGCTGTCGAGCACGGCTCCGCCGACGGTGTCGTAGACGATATCGAAACCGCGCTCCGCCGTGTGCCGCGCAACGTAAGCCTCGACAGTCTCGTCGCGGTCGATGAAGGTCGCGCCGAGACTTTCGATGTAAGTGCGCTGCGCCTTGGAGCCGGTGGCAAACACCTCCGCGCCGGCCGCATGTGCGAGTTGGATCGCGACATGGCCGACGCCGCCGGCACCGCCGTGAATCAGGACCTTGCTGCCGGGTGAAACTCTGGCCCGGTCGACTAGGCCCTCCCAGGCGGTGATGAAGATGAGGGGCAGGGCGGTCGCCTCCCGCATGCTGAGATTGGCAGGCTTCAACGCCAGCAGATCTGCATCCACCGCAGCGAATTCGGCTAGCGAGCCCTGGACGCCGCCGACACCACCGATCATCCCGTATACTTCATCGCCCGGACTGAAGCGCGTCACCGCCGCGCCCACGTGCTCGACCGCGCCGGCGACATCGATCCCGAGGATTGCAGGCAGCGGATGGCGCGCGTGAGCCGCGGTGCCTGCATGGATCTTTGTGTCCAGCGGATTGACTCCGCTCACCATCACGCGGACGAGGACCTCGTTGGGGCCGATCGCGGGCGTGGAGATCCGGGTGATGCGAAGCGGCACGCCATGCTTCTCGAGGACCGCTGCGCGCATATCGGGTGTCGTCGTCATCGCCATCTCGCTCCGTTGTCCGGTCTGCAAGATCGGCATTATTTTTTTGCATGAAAATGAACAAGAATGTACGCTATCCATGCATTCTTGAATGACCATGGTGAGCCGCATGGAATGGAGCGACCTGCGCATCTTTCTTGCGATCGCACGCCAAGGAACGCTCGGCGCTGCCGCGCGAAAAATCGGCCAGACCCAGCCGACTATGGGGCGACGGCTGCGCGCGCTCGAGAAGGCGCTCGGCCAGACGCTGTTCCAGCGCACGGCCGATGGCTTCGTCCTCACCGATGAAGGGTCGGCCGTACTTCGGCATGCCGAACGAATCGAGGAGGAGGCGATGACGCTGGAGCGGCGGCTGTCCGGTGCGGAAGCGCAGCTCGATGGATTGCTGCGCGTCTCCTCGTCGGACTGGTTCGGAACCTACATGTTGTCGCCGGTCATCGCGGAGTTCGGCAAGCGCCACCCCAAGGTCGTGGTCGAGCTGCTCACCGATGCCCGACTTTACTGCCTGTCGCACCGCGAGGCCGATCTCGTCTTCCGTATCACCGCGTTCGACGAGCCCGAGGTGATTTCGCGGAAGCTCCTGCACATTCCCTACGCGCTGTACGGGCGCAAGGGCAGCAAGCCGCCGCGGGCGGCGACGGGCGCGGCGCACGCGTGGTGACGATGAATGCGGACTTCGCCAGCATGCCCGACGCCACCTGGCTGAAGCGCACACTGCCGAACGCCGAAATCGGCTTTCGCAGCAACAATCGCGAGGTTCAGGCCGAGCTCTGTGCCGGCGGCGGCGGTTTGGCCGTGTTGCCGCGGCCCCTCGGCGATCGCGACCGCAGGCTCGTCGCGCTCGACATTGGCGAGGCGCCGCCCGGCCGCGATACCTTCGTCGGCTATCATCGCGACCTGCGGCGGCTCTCCCGGCTGCGCGCGCTGCTCGATCTCGTGATCGAGCGGCTGGCGGGCTGACATTGCGCTCGCAAGGACGGTGCTTGGAGGCAGGATGCGCGACAGCTCTCCACCATCGTCCGGGTGCAAACCCAGGAAAGCGAAACGAAACTGTCACAGTCCCTAACGCGCGCTAAACCATCGTGTGACTTAGAACTGTCACAATCGCCGATTGGGCACTGCACACAACGACTCTTTACACGCCATTAAGTGCGCCTGCCTTGGATGCGTTGGGATAGCGCGTTGGGGACTACGATGAGTGCCGCGAAGAAGGCGCCGGGCAAGCCGGCCACCGAAATGTTCGACGGCATCCCGGTGCTTCAGCGCAAATGGCACGCCGCGTTGCGGCCGGGCGAACGGTTGCCGCGCTATGAGGACGTCATGCTCGGCAGCCTCGGGCGGCTCGCCGACCACATTGCGCTGCTGCGGAATGATGGTGCGCTCGAACTGTCGCGCAGTGGACGCTACGTGCAGACATGGCTCGGCGACGAGCGTTGGGATGTTCCGGTGGCAGCCCTGCCGCCCGATTGCGCCACCGCGCTTGCGGAAGTCGCGGCGAACGCACTGCGGAACGGCCGCCCGTATCACGGACGCGCGCACTGCGTACGCGACGGCATGGTCAGGACCTACGACGTGCTGGCGCTGCCGACCGCCTCGCGGTGGGGCGCCATGCTGATCGGGGCTTACGTCAACGAGTGCGGCGGACAATATAATCTCCTCGATGCGATCTTCTCTGCGACCGACGACGCGGTGGTATCGCTTGCCGCGCTGCGCGACGCCGATGCGAGGGTCTTCGACTTCCAGGTCGTGCATCACAACAGAAGTGCGGAGTTGCTCCTGAAGGTCGCGAGCGGAAGCCTGTTGTGGTGCCGACTCGAAGAGGCGGGCACGATTCTCGGAGCACCGGATGTCGTGGAGCTTCTGCTTGCAGCCATCTCCGGCGGCCGTAGCGAGCAGCGCGAAATCGAGAGCGATAGCCGCTATCTCCGGCTCAGCGCCACCGCCTTTGCCGACGTCGTGTCGCTCACGATCTCCGATGTCACTGCGCTGAAGCATCGCGACGCATCGTTCCGCCTGCTCTTCGACAACAACCCGATGCCGATGTGGGTGTTCGACGCCGAGACGAAACGCTTCCTGAGCGTCAACGACGCCGCGGTTCAGCACTATGGCTATGGCCGGGATGCCTTCCTGCGCATGAGCCTCCCGGAAATCTGGCCGCAGGACGAATGGGACAGCCATTCCGAGGCGCTGGAGCACGTCGGCGATGCCTATCGCTCCTCACGCAACTGGCGGCACCTGCGCGCCGATGGCAGCGAGATCGAGGTGCTGACCTTTGGCCGCCGCGTCACGTTCGAAGGCCGCGATGGCTATCTGGTCGCGGTGGTCGACATCACCGAACGGCGCAAGGCCGAGGCACGCATTGCCTACATGGCCCATCATGATGGGCTCACCAATCTGGCGAACCGCGAGCATTTCCAGGAGCGCCTGAAGCAGGCGCTCGATCAAGCTGGTGGAAAGAGGGTCGGCGTGCTCTGCATCGATCTCGACCAGTTCAAGACCGTCAACGACTCCTTCGGCCATCCCGTGGGCGACCGCCTGCTGAAGGAGGTTGCCGAGCGCCTGGCGATCGCAATCCGCGGCGCCAACCTTGCCGCTCGCCTCGGCGGCGACGAGTTCGCCGTGATCCTCGCCGCCGACGTCTCGCCGAACGAGGCCAGCGCCTGTGCGAGCCTCTTGATCGAGATGCTCAGCGCGCCCTACGACATCGACGGCCTGGAGCTGGTGATCGGCGCCAGCATTGGCATCGCGCTGTCGCCCGGCGACGGCGCGACGTCGGAGGAACTGATGCGCAATGCCGACATGGCGCTCTACCGTGCCAAGTCCAACGGCGGTGGCGTGCACCATTTCTTCGAGAAGGAGATGGATCTGCAAGCGCAGCGGCGGCGCGACATGGAGCTCGACCTCAGGCGTGCGTTTGCCAATGGCGAGCTCGAGCTGCATTACCAGCCGCTGGTTTCGATCGCCTCCGACCGCATTTCGGGTTTCGAATCCCTGTTGCGCTGGCGTCATCCGGACAAGGGCATGATCTCGCCGGCCGAGTTCATCCCGGTGGCCGAGGACATCGGGCTGATCACCCAGCTGGGGGAGTGGGTGCTGCGCGAAGCGTGCAGCGAGGCGGTGAAATGGCCGCGCGACATCAAGGTCGCGGTCAACCTGTCGCCGGCGCAATTCCGCAGCCGCAACCTGGTCCAGGTCGTGATCTCCGCGCTGGCACAATCGGGGCTGGCGCCGAAGCGGCTCGAGCTGGAGATCACCGAGTCGATATTCCTCGCGGAGACCGATGCCAACCTCGCCACGCTGCACCAGTTGCGCGAGCTCGGTGTCGGCATCTCCATGGACGATTTCGGCACCGGCTATTCCAGCCTCAGCTATTTGCGCAGCTTCCCCTTCGACAAGATCAAGATCGATCGGTCCTTCGTCAAGGATCTCGCAGAGCGCCCCGACTGCCTCGCGATCGTGCGCGCGATCTCGGGGCTAGGCCGCAGCCTCAACATCACGACGACGGCAGAAGGCGTCGAGACCCAGGACCAGCTCGATTGGCTGCGCGCGGAAGGCTGCAACGAGGTTCAGGGATTTCTGTTCAGCGCGGCGCGCCCGGCGGGTGAGATCGAACAGTTGCTGACGACGTTCGGACAGCGCGCCTCACGGGCGGCGTAGCTCGGCAGGGTAGGCATCGTAGACGAGCGCCTTGAAGGCTGGCGTGATGCGACCACGCTCGTTCTGGGTCTGCTGCATCATGAGGTAGATCATGTCGAGCTTGGGATCGACGCCGAAATAGGTGCCGCTGCCCGAATCCCACTTCAGTTCGCCGATCGAGCCCGGCGGCGGCGGCTTGGCATCGCCCGGATCGGTGCGCACCGCAAGGCCGTAGCCGTAGCCGAAGCCGTCGCCCGGAAAATAGAAATAGTCGCGATCGACGCCCGAGCCAGGCCCGATGTGGTCCGTCGTCATGTCCTTGAAGGCGGCGGGGCTGAGATAGCGCTTGCCGTCGAGCTCGCCGCCGTTGAGCAGCATCTGCGCAAAGCGCCCGTAGTCGGTGATGGTCGAGAGCAGGCCGCCGCCGCCGGATTCCCATTCGGGATGGGCGAGACGGTCGCGCTCGGCGTCGAGCAGAATGGTGTCGTTCGGCAGCGGCCTCGCCATCCGCTTGAATTCGTCGTGCGAGGTCAGCTCGAACTTGGTGCTGGTCATGCCGAGCGGATCGAGCACGTTCTGCTTGAGATATTCGTAAAGCGTCTGCCCCGAGATCACCTCGATGACGCGGCCGAGTACGTCGGTGGAATGGCCATAGCGCCAGAGCGTGCCGGGCTGGCGTGCCAGCGGCAGCCTCGCGATGCGCCCGGCGAACTCGCGGTTGTCGAACTGGCCGGCGAAGATCATCGCATTGTGATAGGCCTGCTCGACCCATTTGCCGCCGATATAGTCGTAGCTGATGCCGGAGGTGTGACGCATCAGGTCCTGGATGGTCACGGGATGATTGGGCGGCACCATCTCGAGGGCAAGCGTGCCGTCGGGATTGGTGACCTCCAACCCAACTTTGGTATCGGCGAAGGACGGGATGTATTTCGAAACCGGGTCGGCGAGTGCGAGCTTGCCCGCGTCAATCAGCATCATCGCCCCCAAGCTCGTGATCGGCTTGGTCATGGAGTGAATGGCGAAGATGGTGTCCGGCGTCATGGCCAGGCCAGTCCGGACGTCGCGCACACCAAAGTTCTTCAGATAGAGCGGCTTGCCGTGCTGTTGAACCAGGATGACCGCACCTGGCAGCCGGCGGGCCACGACCTCGTTGTCGAAGAAGGTCGTGATGCGCTCGAGCTGGTCGGGCGAGGGTGCGGGAATGTCGTTGGCGCGGCTGCGCATGGCGGTGCCGGCGAGCAGAGCTGCGCCGGCGAGGAATGTTCGTCGCGTGGTGGTCATGGCATGAGCCCGCGCAGCGTCAGGCGGCGGCACAGGCGTGAGCAAGCGTCACTTCGGCATCCTGCCCGGCCGACGCAACGGGATCAAAGCCGGAAGATGAGCGGCCCGTCAACTGTGAGAAGTCGACTAAAGCGCGATGAGATGAATCGTCATCGCGCTTCAGGTTGTTGTTTGCGCATGATTTTTCTCGGAAAACCGCGTCGCACTTTTCCGGATCATGCTCTAAAACCGGGTCACGATCTCCGAAAGTGCCGGGCGAGGGCGGTCTTCGCTCGACTTGGTCGGTCTGCCGATGTGGACGAGGCCGGCCAGCTTCTCGTCGGGCTTGAGCCCGAGCCCTTCCAGCACGTCGCGGTCGAAGGCAAACCAGCCGGTGAGCCAGCACGCGCCATAGCCGAGCGCAGTTGCGGCCGTGACGATGTTCATGGCGCTGGCGCCGGCCGACAATTCCTGCTCCCAGGCCGGCACCTTGGGATGCGGCTTGGTGAAGCTGACGATCCCGATGACAAGCGGCGCGTCAGTCAGCCGCTTCCTTTCGACCTCGATCTCGGCCGCCGGTGCACCCGGATTCTTGCGCGCGAACACGCGCGCGATCACTTCGCCGGCGCGCATCCGGGCCTCGCCCTCGAAGACGATGAAGCGCCAAGGCGCAAGCTTGCCGTGATCCGGCACTCGCGCGCCGATGGTGAGGATCGTCTCGAGCTCGGACGGCGAGGGGCCGGGCCCCGCCATCTCGCGCGGCTTGACGGAGCGGCGGGTCTTCAGGAGGTCGATGGCGTCGGGCACGGAAGTTTCCTCTTCGGCTGGTCGTCGGGCATGCCTGCCCGAGATAAGCATGCATGCCCGCAACCGAAAGCGAGTTTAGACCGATTTCAGCGATCAGGCCGCGCTGCGCGCCCGCTGGACGTCCGGTGGGGTTGCCTCATCGAGAAGCGCAGCCAGTGCCTCCGCCGTCGGTATCACCTTCTGGCCGTCGCTGCCGAGCCGACGGACGGAGACCGACTGCGTCTCGGCCTCCTTCTTGCCGACCACGAGCAGCGCCGGGATTTTCGCCAGGGAGTGCTCACGGACCTTGTAGTTGATCTTCTCGTTGCGCAGGTCGATCTCAACGCGCAAGCCGGCGCGGCGTGCCTGTTCCACCACCTGCTTGGCGTATTCGTCGGCTTCTGAGGTGATGGTGGTCACCACCACCTGCACCGGCGAGAGCCAGAGCGGGAAGTTGCCGGCATAGTGCTCGATCAGGATGCCGATGTAGCGCTCCATCGAACCGCAGATCGCGCGGTGCACCATCACCGGCGGCTTCTTGCCGCCGTCATGATCGATATAGAACGCGCCGAACCGCTCCGGCAGGTTGAAGTCGACCTGAGTGGTGCCGCACTGCCAATCACGGCCGATGGCATCGCGCAGCACGTACTCGAACTTCGGCCCGTAGAACGCGCCTTCGCCCGGATTGATCTCGGTCTTGATGTGATTGTTCTGCGACTGGATCTCGCGCAGCACGGTCGCCATCACGCGCTCGGCATGATCCCACATCGCATCGGTGCCGACGCGCTTGTCGGGGCGGGTCGAAAGCTTCACGGTGAGGTCGCCGGTGAAGCCGAAATCGGCATAGGTCGACAGGATCAGGTCGTTGATCTTGAGACACTCGTCGGCGAGCTGCTCCTCGGTGCAGAAGATGTGCGCATCGTCCTGGGTGAAGCCGCGCACGCGCATCAGGCCATGCATGGCGCCCGACGGCTCATAGCGATGCACCACGCCGAACTCGGCGAGCCGCATGGGCAGGTCGCGGTAGCTCTTCAGGCCATGCTTGAAGATCTGCACGTGGCCGGGGCAGTTCATCGGCTTCAGCGCAAACCAGCGCTTGTCCTCAGCCTCGTCGCCGGCAGACTGCGCTGCGAACATGTTCTCGCGATACCAGCCCCAATGGCCGGAGGTCTCCCACAGCACCTTGTCGAGGATCTGCGGGGCGTTGACCTCGCTATAGTCGCCGGTCAGGCGCCGGCGCATATAGGCGATGAGCTGCTGGAAGATAGTCCACCCCTTGGGGTGCCAGAACACGACGCCCGGACCTTCCTCCTGGAAGTGGAAGAGGTCGAGCTCGCGCCCGAGCTTGCGATGGTCGCGCTTCTCGGCTTCCTCGATCTGCTTGAGGTAAGCGTCGAGGTCCTCCTGCTTGGCAAAGGCGGTGCCGTAGATGCGGGTCAACATCGGGTTGTTGGAATCGCCGCGCCAATAGGCGCCGGCCACCTTCATCAGTTTGAAGGCGTTGCCGATCTTGCCGGTGGAGGTCATGTGCGGGCCGCGGCACAGATCGAACCAGTCGCCCTGGAAATAGATCTTGATCGGCTCATTGCCGGGAATGGCATCGACCAGCTCGACCTTGAAGGCCTCGCCCTTGTCGCGGAACACCTGTTTGGTCTTCTCGCGATCCCAGACTTCCTTCGTGAAGGGTTTGTCGCGCGCAATGATCTCGCGCATCTTTTTCTCGATCGCGGCAAAATCTTCCGGGGTGAACGGTTCGTTGCGGAAGAAGTCGTAATAGAAGCCGTTCTCGATCACCGGGCCGATGGTGACCTGAGTGCCCGGCCACAGAGCTTGCACGGCTTCCGCCAGCACGTGTGCGGCGTCATGCCGGATCAACTCCAGCGCGCGGGGATCGTCGCGGCCCACGAACTCGATCTTGGCATCGGCCTCGATGGGATCGTTGAGATCGGCGAGCGCGCCGTCGAGCGCCATCGCCACCGTGCGCTTGGCGAGCGACGGCGAGATGTCCTTGGCGATGTCGAGGCCGGTAATGCTCTTATCGAATTGGCGCTTGGCGCCGTCGGGGAAGGTGAGGGTAATCTTCGCGGCCGGGGTCACGGGCTTCAAATTGCTGAGGCTGTACTGGAAACCGGATTCGGACTTGTGGTCGTCGGACATGGTATTTCTCCTGAAGCTCACTCCTGCGAACGAGCGCAGGTAAGCGGGAACGAGCGGTATATCAGGCGATTCGGCCTGCGCAATCGGGCAAAACGAGGAAATTGCCTGCGAATATCCCGTTTCGATGTCTGACGCCAGACGCGACCTTGACGTTGCATGCCTCCACAGGTTGTTGTTTCATGGGGCGTATCGGGGATGCCTGTGGTTTTGGGGTTGAACACGGCCGGTGCGCGCGGCGACATCGTGGATCCGGCGAAATAGATATGGTCGGCCCTTCCATGCCCGGCCGATGTTGCCTACATGCAGCTGCATGAAAGTCGATTCCGCCGCCCGCCGCTTTGCACCAACCGCCCTGATGCTTGGAAATGTCGTCACCGGCTGCTCGGTGCTGGCGCCGGCCGGGATGCTCCCGGAATTGTCGTCGGAGCTCGACATCAGCATCCGCACCGCGGGCCTTCTGATCACCTTCGGCGCCATCACGCTCTGCATCGGCTCGCCGCTGACGGCGTGGCTGACCAGCCGGATCGAGCGGCGCATGCTGTTCACCATAACGCTTGCGCTGCTTGCCGTCGGCAATGTCGGTTCGGCCCTCGCACCTGACTATACGAGTCTGCTCGCCATTCGCCTGGTGATGCTCGCGATTGGCGCGCTCTATACGCCGCAGGCCGCAGGCACTGCGGCGATCATCGTACCGGTCGAAAAGCGTGGCAGCACGATCGCCTATGTGTTTCTCGGATGGTCGATTGCCGCGGCCGTCGGACTGCCGCTGATCACCTTCATCGCCAGCCGCTATGGTTGGCGGGCATCCTACGGCGCGATTGGCGGGCTCGGCTGCCTCAGCTTCCTCCTGTTGCTATGGCGCCTGCCGGCGGGATTGAAGGGCACGCCCGTCGACTTGCAGACCTGGGGCGAAGTCGGGCGCAATCGTACCATCGTGCTGCTGCTTGCGATCACCATGTTGCAGATGTCCGGGCAGTTCGTGATCTTCACCTTCATGGGGCCGCTCTTGAATAAACTGACGGATGCCAGTCCCGATGCGATCGGTCTGGCCTTCGGCGTCTACGGCGTCTGCGGCTTCTTGGGCCTCCTCTTTGCCACGCGCATCGTCGATAGCTGGGGGCCCTACAGGACCTCGGTTCTGTTCACGAGCCTGCTGCTCGCGGGCGTCGCCGGGTGGGCGCTGGGCGCCGGCAATTTTGCACTGATGGTCCTCTCGGTCGCGGTCTGGGGGCTGGGCTTTGCCTCGACTAACTCGATGCAGCAGGTGCGCCTGGTGGCAGCGGCGCCGTCGCTGGCGCCGGCCACCGTCTCGCTCAATACGTCCGTGCTCTATATCGGGCAGGCCGTGGGATCGGCAGCAGGCGGGGCCTTGTTCGCGCGCGATCTCTTGCACACCATCGGCTTCGTGGCGGCCGGCTTCGTCGTCCTGGCGCTCGCCGTCGTCGGGCTGACCCGGCCCCGGCAGGCCGTGGCGACGGTCGCGGCATAGTGCAAAGCCCCTCACATCCGGCTTTTCCCCTCAGCGGACGCTTGGCAAACCGCGCAGGAGGGCGCTAGAAGGCGAGGGGTGGGGGACCAACGAGAGCTGACTAAGATGAGGATGATTCTGGCGCTTGTCGCGGTGCTTTATTCGGCCGCCGCTTTTGCGCAAACCGACACGCCGATGGTTGGCGACAAGCCGCTGGTGCAGGTCAAGCCCAAGGGTGCCAGCAAGGGCACCAAGGAGGCGGCGGCCAAGGGCAAAACCGAGGCGGCTGCGCCCAAGGGCAAGCCGCAGTCCACCGCGGTCAGGCTGCAGGCCTGTCTCGATCTCGACGACGGCACCAAGGACCGGCTCAACTGCTACGACGAGGTGATCCCGCCGGCGCCGAAGCCGAAGCCCGCAAAAGCGAAGGGCGTTGCCGACTGCCGCTTCTTCAAGGAAGAGGACGAGCGCCTGGCCTGCTTCAACGGCTTTGCGGAAAGCATTCCGAAGCTGCCCAAGAATTAATTGCGCCCGATTAGGAGAGCGTGCTGATCCACAGCTAGTCGCTGATCCGGGTCAGCACCGCGCGGAAGGCGACACCTGGAAGCTGCAGCGCGCTGCCCTCGAACTCCGCCATCTCGCCGTCTTCACGGCCGCTGAGCGTGAGCGTGATCCTGTCGGTTCCGAACAGCGGGCGGAAGGTCGGATCGTCGTTATAGCGCTCGGTCGAGATCTTGACCTTGATGCTCTCGCCCTCGCCGGTGTAGGTGCCGACGAAGGCGAAAGCCGAATTGCCGCCGCGCAGCTTGCCGCCGGTCACATAGAGCACCCCGCACCCGGTGCCGTGCACGGTGTGAAAGTTCGCCTTGTAGAGTCCCTCACGCAACCTCGGTCCCTCAGAGAATCCCCAGTCCACGTTATGGGCATCGTCAGGGGAAACAATCCCGGGCATTCCGGGAGGCTCCGGCCATCAACATCACATTTTGATCAGCAAGCGAGATTCTTGAAGTCCGGGCATCCGCATGTCGGTACGCGCGGAAAACGCTAGCGACTTGAAGCCGACGAAGTGCTCGCAGCGACGCGCGTGAGTGCCAGCGACGGTGTCGCCGACATCTTGACCAGCACGTCCTTGAGTGGATTTTGCGTCCAGGCGCGGGTCACGTAGTCGCGATGCCTGATGCCGTCGCCGGTCTCGACGAACACCACGCTGCCGGGACGCAAGGGGCCGTCCATGTCCTCCGAGACGCTGATGCCCTTTTGCCGGAGCATGCTCATCAGCTCGCGATCGCGCTGCGCGGTGTAATGGGTATAGGAGCTGACGAAAAAGCCGGAGCGGTGCCGCTCGATCCATGAGGCGAACTTGTCGAGTTCGCCATAGACCGCGTCGAGCAGCACGACGCCGCGAACACGGTC
Source organism: Bradyrhizobium sp. UFLA05-89 (assembly GCF_059803475.1). Classification (NCBI taxonomy): domain Bacteria; kingdom Pseudomonadati; phylum Pseudomonadota; class Alphaproteobacteria; order Hyphomicrobiales; family Nitrobacteraceae; genus Bradyrhizobium; species Bradyrhizobium sp. UFLA05-89. Next base: position 18,327 of record NZ_JBANBA010000030.1, read on the forward strand.
GCTGATGCCGCCCACCTCGAGGCTCCAGGCGGTCGGCAGGAAACCGCCGCTATAGCCGACGACGACGATCGGCATGTTGGCGAAGGCGCGCGCGCTATCGGGATCGCCATAGAGGCGGGCGAGATGCTGGCTCGATTCCTCCATGAAGCGCTTGAGCCCGCCGGGCTGCCAGAACTTGCCGGCGCTGGAATCGGCGGCATCGACCGCCATCTGCGGTGCGAGCAGCACGGCGTTGGCGCCGGAGTCGGAGATCTGCTGCGGCACCAATTGCCGGTCGCGCACGTCGCGCTCCAGCGTCGCGCCGTTGCCGTGGAAGAACACCACGATCACGCCGGGCTTACGCACGTCGAAATGCTCGGGCACGTGCACGAGCACGCGGCTGTCATTGTAGGTTTCGTCCTGCCAGAACACGCGTCCCGAATAGCTGCGGTGGCCGCGGCGATCGCCCTTGGAGATGTTGAGGAAGGGAGCGTCGGAGGCGGGATTGTTGCCGAAATAGGGGAAGGCGGACGATTTCATGCTGATGAGCGTCGTCAGGTCGTCGCGTTGCGGACGTCGATAGGGCACCTGCGGCTCGAGCGAGGCGATCTTGTAGGGAGCGGGAGCCGGCTCCTGCACCGCGCGCTTCGGCGAGAAGTCCGACATCTGCCGTTGCAGGAAGCTTTCGCTTGCCGAGGGGAAGCGCTCCTTGAACTGCGGGGCCGGAAAACGATCCTCGAACGTGTCGCCGCTTGCGACTTGCGTGCTGGTCTTGGCAACGATCTGGGTATTGGATTGGGAGGTTGCCTGGGAGTTCGCCGCCAGCATCGCCGGGTTGGGCGCCTTGCCGCATTGAACCAGTGTCAGCGAGAGCGGCACCAAGACGGCGGCGAGGCCGATCCGCCAGGCAAGTCGAAACGCGCGACGATGCATGCCGGTCGATCTCGCCCGGTCAGCATTCATGGCTGTCTCGACTCTCGGATCGGCCCCGACCATCCACCCACTAACCCCAAGGCAATCGGCAATTCTTGAGCTAATTGAGCCGACTGTTGTTTAGGCGACGTTAAGCTTCCGGAGAAAACTCCCCACATCCGGACGCTCAAAATGACCACGCAATCGTGTCGCGATTGTGGGGAGGGGGAGCCGACTTTCGGCGCGCGACAGCAGGTTTATTGCTCGGGAAGGTGCATGTGTGGTGCTAAAATACCGCTTGCGCTTGCCTCATTTAGCCCTTGTTAACCCTGCTTGAATTGACTGGACCAATCTGCACGATGCTCGGGAGAGGCGAGAGGCCTCAGCTAAGGACGGCGATGACGGCATCAGATGCTGGAAGCGCGGCGTGGACGGGCCGACGTTTCGGAAGCGGGTCCGGCGTTTCCGTCCTCGTGGCGACCGCGATCGTCGTTGCCGACATGGTTGGCGTCGGTGTGTTCACGAGCCTCGGCTTCCAGGTCAAGGACATCCCGTCCGGCTTCTCGATCCTGCTGTTGTGGACAGTCGGCGGCATCGTCGCGCTGTGCGGCGTGTTCTCCTATAGCGAGCTCGGGGCGATGTTCCCACGCTCGAGCGGCGAGTACAATTTTCTCGGGCGTGCCTATCATCCAGCATTCGGTTTTCTCGCCGGCTGGGTCTCGGCGACCGTCGGCTTTGCCGCGCCGGTTGCGCTCGCGGCGATGGCGTTCGGCCAATATGCGAAGTCGGTCATTCCGACGTTGCCGCCGATCCCGCTTGCCATCGCCGTGGTGTGGCTGGTGTCGATCGTTCAACTCACCGGCGTCAAGCACTCCTCGACCTTCCAGCTCGTCTCGACGGTTCTGAAAGTCATTCTGATCGTGGCTTTCCTGGTTGCGGGCTTTGTGATCGGGATGCAGCAACCGGTGTCATTCATGCCTGCGTCGGGCGACTTCGGCCACATTACCAGTGCGCCTTTCGCGATCGGGCTCGTCTTCGTGATGTACTCGTTCTCCGGCTGGAACGCGGCGACCTACATCATCGGCGAGCTGCACATGCCGCAGCAGAGCCTGCCGCGCGCGCTGCTCGGGGGCACGCTGATCGTGATGGTGCTCTATGTGGCGCTGAACGCGGTCTTTCTCTACGCAACCCCGATCGACAAGCTCGCCGGCCAGCTCGAGGTCGCGAGCATTGCCGGCACCGCTATCTTCGGCGATATCGGCGGCCGCATCGTCGGCACCATGATCTGCGTCGGCCTGATCTCCTCCATCAGCGCGATGATGTGGATCGGTCCGCGCGTCATGATGACCATGGGCGAGGACATTCCGGCGCTGCGCGTGTTCTCCCGAAGATCGGCGAGCGGCGCGCCGGCCTATGCGATCCTGTTTCAGCTCGCAGTCGCCAACCTCCTGCTCTTCACGCGCAGCTTCGAGGCGGTGCTCGACTTCATCCAGTTCGCATTGTTGTTCTGCTCGTTCTTCACCGTGCTGGGGGTGATCAAGCTGCGCTTCACGGATCCCGCCCTGCCGCGGCCCTATCGCGCCTGGGGGTACCCGGTCACGCCGGTGGTTTTCCTGCTCGTGACCGCGTTCATGATGTACTATTTGTTGACCGAGCGGCCGGTTCAGTCGCTGTCGAGCATGCTGATCATGCTCGCGGGCCTGTTGATCTACGCCATTTTCCGCAGGCGGCCGGATGCCGCTGCATCCTCACACCATCGCGAATAGACATGTTTCGACCCATGAAGATTGCGGCCGTCGCCTTCACCTTGCTGTTCGCGGTCGTGGCCCCCGCATGTGCGGCCGGCACCGTCACCGCCGACGATACGGCGCGCTTCCTCGCGGGCATGCAGCCATCCGCGGAGTCTCCGCTCGTGGCGCTGACCAGGGATCCGTCCTGGCAGCGCCACGCCAAGTTCTTTGACGGCGCCTTCGTCCAGCTTGAGCAGCGGCAGCTTTCCAGGATACGCGCCTGGTCGGAGGTCAATCTGGCCGCGCCCCGGCCGACCATGTTCTACATGTTCTCGGGACCGGATTTCCTCTACGCCGACGCGTTCTATTCCAAGGCAAGCACCTACGTGCTTGGCGCGCTCGAGCCGGTCGGCAACGTTCCCGACCTGACGCGCGTACCGCGTGGGGCGATCGCGCCCGCGCTCTACAATGTCGAGCGCTCGCTCGGCTCGATCCTCAGCTTCAGCTTCTTCATCACCAAGCACATGAAGGTCGACTTGCACGCCAATGAGGTCAACGGCACCCTGCCGATCCTCTACGTTTTCCTGGCGCGTTCGGGGAAGACCATCCGCAACGTCGAGATGGTCTCGATCGACGACAAGGGCGGTCTGCATGCCGCAGGCGACAACGCAGGCCCGAACGCCACCCACGGTGTGCGCATCACATTCGTCGGCAGCGATGGCGAGGCGCGGACGCTCTATTACTTCTCGACCGATCTCTCCAATTCCGGCGCGCGCGCGGCCGGCTTCCTGAAGTTCTGCGAGACGCTCGGACCTGGCAACAGCCTGCTCAAGAGCGCGTCGTATCTCCTGCATGCCGGTAACTTCACGACGGTGCGCGACTGGCTGCTCGCCAACAGCGCCACCATCATCCAGGACGATTCCGGCATTCCGCTTGCGAGCTACAATGCGCGGCAATGGCGGTTTTTCCCATTCGGGCGCTATCTCGGCCCGATTGCGGAATTTCCCGGCCGGTATCAGGAACGCTATGCCGAGCTCTTCTCGCGGGCCCAGCCGATCGATTTCGGCATCGGCTATCGCTGGCGCATGAACGAATCGAACCTGCTGCTGTCGGTGAAGGTGCCGGGAAGCGAGATCGTGCCGGTCGAGACCACCTCGTCGGCCGAACCGCCGCCAAAGCCGGTGCGTCCGAAGCGGCCGCGTCCGCCTGAGCCAATCCCGCCGCCGCCCGGACGCTTTTTCTGGTTTCGCTAAAGCGCGACGAGATCGCGTTTTAGGTTATGGTTTTGAGCATGATCTTTTCGGAAAACCGCTTCACACTTTTCCGGATCATGCTCTGACTACCAATGCACGCTCTGGCTCGGAACGATGAAGGCCGTCGTGCTTGGCGGAGTTGCGAAACTTGTTGCCAGATACCAGCCGGAGCCGAGGACGAGGGTGAGCAGCGCGATGATGGCGAGCAGGTCGATGGTCCTGCTGTCGTGACCGTGGGGGCTGATTTTCCAGCGCATTGTTGTTTCCTCCCGATGGGAGCATCACAACAACGCGATCGTAGTATCCGCGGTTCCCTGCACGTCAGAGCTGCATGGTACGCTTGGAAGCGGCGAAGCGAAATCAGGACGCATTGACGCCGCGCCAACGTCCATAGCGCCAGGGCAGATACCAGCGTGCGCCTTGCGGGGCAGTCAGCGGCACGTTGTCGATGCCTGACGTTCCGAATGGGTGGCAGCGCAACAGACGTGCGAGTGTCATCCAGCCACCGGCCCAGAGTCCGAAACGCTCGATCGCCTCATCGCCATAGACCGAGCAGGTCGGCAGGTGACGGCAGTTGTAGCCGACCAGCGGGGACAGCGTGTGTCGGTACAGCCAGATCAGCGCGCGTCCGACGAAGCGAGGCAGCCGCAGCAACGAGGCGACGATGGTGCGACCTGGTTCTGACGCTGAATGCTTCATGTGCGCCTTGCTGCGAAGCTATGCGAGGTGTTGCGCGGTTCCAGCGCAGGGAACAGCAAGCCGTTGCGCTGATGCCATATTTTGCATGCTTTTAGGGGGCAGTGCAGCAAGTAGCTATGGACGATCTGTATTCCCCCGGATACATTTTTTGTGACGCCTGTGTGATACAGAGTCGAACGTTGCATGGGGCTTGCCTGATCGCTTTTGAGGCTTGGGGAAGGAACCACGTTGAGACTTCTGAAGTCGCTTGACCTTCGCGGCTGGTTACTTGTGGGAACCGCTGCATGTTGTGTTGCGCTGACGGGCGCAGTCGCGACTTTCAGCTCTTCCGCACACGCTGGCGGTACGCTCGAAGAGCGCAAGTTGCCGATGAAATTTAGCTGGGTCGCATGCGAGCAGAACTGCCGCGGCTGGGTCAGCGCCGTCGGCATCATCACAGCCGATACGCCGAAAGACTTTGAGGATTTTGCCCGCGGCCGTCAGCTTGGCGGGGCGACCGTGGTGCTCGACTCCAGCGGTGGTTCCGTCAACGACGCCATCACGCTCGGACGGCGCTTCCGTAACCTCGGCCTTTTGACCACCGTCGGCATCAGCTTGCAGAACCGCGGCGGGCAGGGCGCGCGTCCAGCTATCGCGCCCGAGGCGTATTGCGAGTCGATGTGCGTATTCCTGCTGTTGGCCGGCAAGACGCGCTACGTGCCGGAAGCAGCCCATGTTCGGGTGCATCAGATCTGGATGGGCGATCGCGCCGACGACGCGCGGGCCGCAAGCTACAGCGCGCAGGACCTGATGATCGTCGAGCGCGACATCGGCCGGCTCGCCAAGTACACTTTCGATATGGGCGGCGCCGGCGACTTGCTGTCGCTCGCACTGAATGTGCCGCCATGGGAAGACCTGCACGAATTGGACGCGGCCGAGCTCAAGCTCACCAATGTAGTGACGACGGACGCAGCTTCCGACGTGCTGCCGCACATCGATGTCTCGGCCCCCGCGATGGCTGATGCTGCGCCGAAGGCGCAGGACCGCTTTGCGGCGGAACCGGAGCAGCCGGCCAGGTCGACCAAGACGGCGGAAGCGTTGGTCGCGACCGGCGGTGCGTCGGCGCCTGGCCCAGCGTCACAGAAGTAAGACCCGACAATCGATCTGGTTTAGTCCTGCGCCGCAGCCGGCTGTTTCGTCTTCGCTTCGATCTGGCCGATGGCGTCGACGACGGCATCGAAGGTCAGCAGAGTCGAAGCGTGGCGCGCCTTGTAGTCACGGACCGGTTCGAGGAACTTGATCTCGGCCCATTTTCCGTCCGGCGGGTCGCCGTTTTCTTTCAGCATCTTGCGAACGGTTTCGCGTAACTCACGGAGTTCGCTGGCGGTCGAGCCAACCACGTGACTTGCCATGATGGATGAAGACGCCTGTCCGAGCGCGCAGGCCTTCACGTCGTGGGCGAAGTCGGTGACAGTGTCGCCACTCATCTTGAGATCGACCTTCACGGTCGATCCGCAGAGCTTGGAATGGGCTGTGGCGCTGGCGTCGGGATCGGAGAGGCGGCCCAGACGGGGGATATTCCCGGCCAGTTCGATGATCCGCTTGTTATAGATGTCGTTCAGCATGTGATGGAGTCCGAGACCTTCCGGGCGGCTTCCGGCTGGATCGGCCTTGGCGGCCGCCGTCCTCGGTCTTATATAGGGTTGGAACTGGCGGAAAAACAGCCCGGTAGCCTTGTCGGCGGTGGTCGAGCACCTCGTATCCGACGTCGAGGCGGGGGCGGTTGATCGCCAAATTTGGTTGTTCTCTCTCAGGCGTCCGGCGGCTAGACCGCCCCGTCTGCCGGTGACACTCCGGCCGCAAGGCCGTCGAACGGAGTTGACATGGACGCGTTGATCAAATCCATCCGCCCCAGCAAGCCTTCCGACAAGCAGGTCGATCGCCCTGCCGAGCTTGATCCTGCTGAATTTCTCGCGGCCGCCGTCCGCGCCGACCAGCCGCGCCCGGCGCGCGCCGAGGCCGAGCAGGCGGTGAAGACGCTGCTTGCCTATATTGGCGAGAACACCGATCGCGAGGGGCTTCTCGACACGCCGCGTCGCGTGGTCGAGGCCTTCGACGAGCTCTATCAGGGTTACCACCAGTGTCCGGCCGAGGTGCTGGACCGCACCTTTGGCGAGACCGCCGGCTACGACGACTTCGTGCTGGTGCGCGACATCGAGTTCACCTCGCAGTGCGAGCACCACATGATGCCGTTCTACGGCAAGGCACACATCGCCTATACGCCGGTCGAGCGCGTCGTTGGCCTCTCCAAGCTCGCGCGGCTGACCGACATTTTCGCCCGCAGGCTCCAGACCCAGGAGCATCTGACCGCGCAGATCGCGGCCGCGATCGACGAGATCCTAAAGCCCCGTGGCGTTGCGGTGCTGGTCGAGGCCGAGCATACCTGCATGTCGGTGCGCGGCGTCGCCAAGCATGGCGCGATGACGTTCACCAGCCGCTTCACTGGCATGTTTCGCGATAATCCGGCGGAGCAGGCCCGCTTCCTGTCCCTGGTGCGAGGCTCACCGCGCTGACCCTCGTTGAGCCAAAGCGCGATGATGTCAGACTGGCTGACATCATCGCGCTTTGATTTATTTTTTGAGCATGATCTTCTCGGAAAACCGCTGCACACTTTTCCGGATCATGCGCCAGCGAGGGGTCTCGTGTCCACGCACTCCCACGACATCGAGGAAGGGCTGAGCTTCCAGCCCAAATTCGACGCGGCCGGCCTCGTCACGTGCGTGGCGACGGATGCTGCGACCGGCGACGTGCTGATGGTCGCCCATATGAATGATGAGGCGTTGCGCAAAACGATTGCGACGGGTGAAGCCTGGTACTTCAGCCGCTCGCGCAATGCGTTATGGCGAAAGGGTGAGACGTCAGGTCAAACCCAGCACGTCGTCGAGATTCGCACGGATTGCGACCAGGACGCCGTCTGGATCCGGGTCGAGCAGGTCGGCGCAGCCTGCCACACCGGCCGCAGGTCCTGCTTCTACCGCAAGGTGGAAGCCGATGATGGGAGCGCGAGGCTTGTCTTCGTCGAGGCTGAGCGGCTGTTCGATCCCGACGCGGTCTATAAGAAGTAATCTGATCGCGCCCCCCGGAAGCGCCGGGGGGCGTATTAACCCGGCATTAACCATACCTGTCCCACCGTGAGACGACATGGCGCCGAATTGCCGGCGTCACCAACGCCGCGCGGAGCGGGGCTGCCCAATATGTCGGTCGACAATTCTAGTGCCACGACGACGGCGGGGATCGACCCGTCGCGGGCGCGTGTGACCGGCGCGATCAAGCAGGCCTCCAATCTCACCGGCGTCAGCTTCGAATACATGCTGACCACCGCGAAGATGGAATCGGATTTCAATCCGACCGCGGGTGCATCGACCTCGTCTGCGCACGGGCTCTATCAGTTCATCGACCAGACCTGGCTCGGCACCGTGAAGGAGGCGGGCACACAGCTCGGCTACGGCAGTTATGCCGATGCCATCACCAAGACCTCCTCCGGCAGCTACACCGTCGCCGACCCGACCATGCGGAGCTCGATCATGAAGCTGCGCGACGACCCCGAGGCCGCATCGAGCATGGCCGCGGTGCTGACGCAGTCGAATAGCTTCAAGCTGACCGGCCTGCTCGGCCGGCGTCCGAGCGACAGCGAACTCTACATGGCGCACTTCATGGGCGTCGGCGGCGCGGCCAAGCTGATCGCCAACGCGGAGGACAATCCGCAAGCCGTCGGTGCGCGGCTATTCCCTAATGCCGCCGCAGCCAACCGTTCGATCTTCTATGCCAAGGACGGCCGGGCGCGCAGCGTCTCGGAAGTCTATTCGGTGCTGGACTCGCGCTACGCCAGCGCCGCGAATTCGAAATCGACGCGGAGCGCGATCGCCATGTACGGCGACACTCCGTCGACGACGCAGGTCGCGAGCGCGAACGGTGTACAGCCAACGTCGCTGATCAACAACGCTGCCTATCTTCAGACCTTCCCGGATACGCGCGTGGCGACGCCAGTCAGCGCGACCTCCGCAACCACGGTGGCGGATAATTCGCCGAGTACGCCGGTGTTTCGCTCGATCTATCAGCCCGGCGACAGCACGCAGCCGGTTTCGGCCACCGTGCAGAAATTGTGGGGCGATAACGCCTCACTCACCTCGGTTACGAATGCGACGCCCGACGTTCGCGCGCCGCAGCCGCTCGACCTCTTCAGCGATCGCAGCGGCACCTTCTCGAGCTAGGCTCGCGCTGCAAAACTTGCAGCCCTTAACAAAACGTCAATAAAACCAGTCGGTTATGGTGAACGCTTTGTTAAGCGTCGTGGTTTATTTTGTCTTGCGGGTGACGGGTGTCACCGTTTCGTTTGGTTGCGTAGGCCGGAAGCACCATGATCGTTCGGCAGTTTATCAATTGGATCAGGACTGCGTCCGCCGGTGAGCGGGCAGAGGCAACACGGGCGTTGGCCCGTGCCTGGTTGATTTCAGACCTTTCACACGACGATCGCGTCGCCGCCGAAGGCGCGCTGTTGATGCTGCTCGACGATCCGTCGCCGCTGGTACGCCAGGCCATGGCGGAAGCCTTCGCGCGCTCGACCGAGGCCCCGGCGGCAATCGTCCAGGCGCTGTCGACCGACCAGCCGTCGGTCGCGCTTCCCGTGCTCGAACATTCACCGCTCCTGATCGATGCCGACCTCGTCGACATCGTCGCGACCGGCAATTGCGAGGTGCAATGCGCCATCGCCCGCCGCATCGCGCTGCCTGCGTCGGTCTGTGCCGCGATCGCCGAAGTCGGCTGCGCGGCAGCGGCGCTCGAGCTGATCGAAAATCCCTACGCCGAGCTCGCGCCGTTCTCCTGGGACCGTATCGTCGAGCGTCACGGCCATCTCGCCGCGATCCGCGAGGCGTTGCTGGTGCTCGAGGACCTGCCGGCGGCCACGCGCGCTGCGCTGGTCGCAAAGCTCTCCGAGACGCTGGCGCAGTTCGTGATCGCCCGCAACTGGCTGAGTGCCGATCGCGCCGAGCGTATCGCGACCGAGGCCCGCGACCGCTCTACCGTCAACATCGCGGCGCGCTCGCGCGGCGAGGACATGCAAGGCCTCGTGCGTCACCTGCGCGCGACCGGCCAGCTCACCGCAGGCCTGATCCTGCGCGCGCTATTGTCAGGCAATCTCGAATTGTTCAATGCGGCGCTTGCGGAATTGTCTGAGATGCCGCCGGCGCGCGTCGCGGCGCTGCTGCACGATCGCGGCGGAGCCAGCCTGCATGCGCTTCTGCGCCGGGCGGGCTTTCCGGAATCGACCTTCGCCGCGTTCCATGTTGCGCTCGAGGCCTGCCACGAGAGCGGCTTTGTCGACACCTACGATGGCGCCGCGCGGCTGCGCCGGCGCATGGTCGAGCGCGTGCTCACCCATTGCGAGACCGATCGCGGCGCGACCGAGCCGCTGCTCATCCTGCTGCGCCGCTTCGCGACGGAATCTGCGCGCGAGGAAGCGCGCCTGTTCTGCGACGAGCTCGTCGCGGAGGAGGCGCTCCAGGACGACCTGATCGCTGCGTGAGCCGAGCTTCGTAGTGGTAGAGTGGGCAAAGCGAAGCGTGCCCACCGCTTCTGTTGAGAGTCGGGGCAAGATGGTGAGCACAGCGCAAGAGCGCCTCTGCCCGCCCGGCAACCTTCAACGCGGAAAATTATTCAACGCGGAAAGTCATTCTCCCGGCACGATGCTCGGCGCCAGAATCGCTTCGAGATGCTCAGGGCGGTCGCGGTTGACGTGGGCGAGATAGTCGTCGGCAACCCTGCGCAAGCGACGACTGAGCTCGCCCGAGACGCTCAGGCTGTCGAGCTTGGTGTTCTCGTGCACGATGGCGTGGATGGCGTTGATGTGGTGCGAGAAGAGCTCGCCCGGCACCTTGGCAAGATCCGGCGCATGCTCGATGACACGGCACAGGCTTTCGGCGATGACCGCGGCGGACGGATAACCGAACGTCGCGGCATCGCCCTTGATGTCGTGGGCTGCACGAAACAGCTCGTCGCGCGCCTCCTTGGTAAAGCCGTCCTTCTGCACGACCGCGTAGGCCGCAGCCAGCCGTCCCGCTTCGATCGCCATCCAGTCCTTGAATTCCCCGGAGAGTCCGGCGAGCGCCTGCTCGGCGCGGCCGACCGGGTCGTCCATGTCCTTTTCCTCGACCCGGCGCAGCACCTTGCGCAGCGGATTGGGCTGCGTGATCACGTGGTGGGTGGCGAAAGCCTTGACCTCAATGTCCTTGGGGCTGTTCCTGGCCATGATGCCTGCCTCGATGGTTGAGGGTTTCAGCTAGATGGAGGACCGCGCTTTGTCGAGCAGCGAGGGCTGCTGCAGCACCTCGTGCTTTTCGCCGACGCGGCGCTCGGGGCCCATATAGGCGGAGCTGGTGTTGCGGCGGCGATCGGGCCCGAAATAGGTCTTGGTCTTGATGAAGGGCCGGGGATTGGCGACCACGTTCAGGATGCGCTGGTAGAGTCCCTTGGCCGAGATCGGCTTGGCTAGAAACTCGGTGACGCCGGCATCGCGCGCCACGGTGACGCGGCGTTTTTCGGAGTGACCTGTCAGCATGATGATCGGCGCGTAGGGGTTACCCTTGGATTCCGGCTGCCGGATCATCTGCGCCAGCTCGAGCCCGTCGAAGATCGGCATCGCCCAGTCTGTGATAACGATGTCGGGCACGTAGTGGCTGTACATTTCGAGTGCCGTGGCGCCGTCCTCGGCCTCGTAGACCTCGCGCGCGCCGAAGGAATGCAACAGCGTCCGCAGAATGCGGCGCATATGCGGATTGTCGTCGCAGACGAGGAAGCGCAGCTTGTTGAAATCGATGCGGAACATGACGCCCAGGCCGAAGCGGTCAAACTTCGTTAACCATATCGCGTCTGAGGTTAACGAAGCGTTGCCCTCCCGCGGCCTGCGAGCAGGTTCTGATACAGCTCTAGTAGCCGAACTGCTCGCGCAGAATCCGCTCTTCCAGGCTGTGGCCAGGGTCGAACAGCATCCGCATCGAGATGGTCTTGTCGGACAGCACCTCGACGCGGCGGACGTCGCGTACCTCGTCATGGTCGGCGACCGCTGCGACCGGACGCTTCTCGCAATCGAGCACCTCGAACACGACATAGGCGGTGTTGGGGAGGAGGGCGCCGCGCCAGCGGCGCGGACGAAAGGGGCTGATCGGTGTGAGCGCGAGCAGGGCGGCATTGATCGGCAGGATGGGCCCCTGGGCGGAGAGATTGTACGCGGTCGAGCCAGCAGGCGTCGCCACCATGATGCCGTCGGCCATCAGCTCGGACATGCGCTCATGCTCGTCGACCAGGATCTTCAGCCGCGCCACCTGATAGGTCTGACGAAACAGGGCGACCTCGTTGATCGCGTGATGAATGTGCACCGCGCCCTGCACGTCGGTGGCGCGCATCAGCAGCGGATGGATCACGGACACATGGGCGGCCTCGAGGCGCACGCGCAGGTCGACCGTCGAGTATTCGTTCATCAGGAAGCCGACGGTGCCGCGGTGCATGCCGTAGATCGGCTTTCCCGTGCGCATGTTCTGGTGCAGCGTTTGCAGCATAAGTCCGTCGCCGCCGAGCGCCACGACGACGTCCGCTTCATCGGGCACGCAATTGCCGTACAACCCGGTCAGCTGCGTATAGGCTTCCTGGGCCTCAGTGCCCGCGCTGGCGACGAAGGCGATCCGATCATATCGCTTGGGCTTTGTCATGAAATTGCGAGGCTCGAAAGGGTCTGGCCGGCTCGAAAAAGTGTGCCGAGGTCGTCCTATACGACCTCGGCCGTTGTTGTCGAGCGCGACCCCGCGCCATGGCAAACGGTCAATAGGCCGTGATGCCGTGCCATTGTCGCAATCTTGTGCTACCGCCTGTAGCGGATAATAGGGAGTGAGCAGCGTGACCATCACATCGGCGGCGCTTCGCCGCGGGGGGCTTTTGCTGGCGCTCCTCGCCTTTGCCACGCTCGGGCCGGCCCACGCGGACGACCCGCCGCAGCGTCCCGATGCCGCGACGCCCGCCGGACAGAAGGGTGGTCCCGGCGCGCGCGCCGGCCAGACGCCGAGCACGCCGTCCACCGCCGAGCAGCATCGCCTGCCACCGGACTCCACCACCCGGCAGACGGTCGAGCTGCCCGGGCGGACGCTCGCCTTCGCCGCCACAGCAGGCTCCATCCGCGTGTTCGACGACAAGGGCGAGCCGCAGGCCGAGATCGCCTATACCTCGTATCAGCTCGACGGCACCGATCGCGCCACGCGCCCGGTCATGTTCTTCTTCAACGGGGGGCCGGGCGCATCGTCGGCCTGGCTGCAGCTCGGCAATGCCGGCCCGTGGCGGCTGCCGATCAATGCCGACGAGGTCACGCCATCGACCTCTCCGGAGGTGAAGCCCAATGCGGAGACCTGGCTCGATTTCACCGACCTCGTCTTCATAGATCCGGTCGGGACCGGCTATAGCCGCTTCGTGGCGACAGGCGAGGATGTCCGCAGGCGGTTCTTTTCCGTCGACGGCGATGTCAGCGCACTCGCGCTGGTCATACGCCGCTGGCTCGAGAAGCACGACCGGCTGCTGTCGCCAAAATATGTCGCGGGCGAAAGCTATGGCGGCATTCGCGGGCCGAAGGTCGTGCGCCAGTTGCAGATGCAGCAGGGCGTCGGCGTCAACGGCCTGATCATGATCTCGCCGCTGTTCGACTTCCGCGAGTTCACCGGCACGAGCCTCCTGCAATATGTCGCAACGCTGCCGAGCTATGTCGCGACCGTGCGCGAAGCCAAGGGGCCGGTGAAACGGGCCGATCTCGCCGACATCGAAGCCTACGCGCGCGGCGAGTTCCTGGCCGATCTCGTCAAAGGCGAGGCGGACAGGGAGGCGGCCACACGGCTGTCCGACAAGGTCGCCACGCTGACGGGAATCGACCAGGCGGTGAGCCGCAGGCTCGCGGGCCGCTTCGACGTCGGCGAATTCCGCCGCGAGCTCGACCGCAAGAACGGCAAGGTGACCGGCCGCTACGATGCCTCCGTGCGCGGCTTTGATCCCTATCCGGATTCCAGCAGCTTCCGTTTCGGCGATCCCTCTGGCGACACGCTTCAGGCGCCGCTGACCAGCGCCGCCGTCGATCTCCTCACGCGCAAGCTGAACTGGCGGCCGGACGGCTCGTATGAGGTGCTCAATGGCGCGGTCGAACGGGCCTGGGATTTCGGCCACGGCATCAATCCCGCGCAGTCGGTGTCGGAGCTGCGCCAGATCCTGGCAACAGACGCGAAGATGACGGTGTTGGTTGGACACGGCCTGTTCGATCTGGCCACACCTTATTTCGGCTCGCAGATCGTGCTCGACCAGTTGCCCGCCTTTGCCTCAGCGCCGCGCGTCAAGCTCGTGGTCTATCCCGGCGGCCACATGTTCTACTCGCGCGATGGCTCGCGGCAGGCGTTTCGCGCCGAGGTCGAGGCGATGATCAAACAGTAGGCCGGCGTTTCCGCGGCGTATATTTGCGCGCGATCTCGTTGGCGACAACGCTCTCCGGCTTGACGTTGATGCCGCCGAGCCAGATGCCGCGGACCTTGCCGCGCGTGTTGCGGATGCGGCGCACCGGCTCGCCATGGCTGGCGTAGCCGGCGGCTGCGGCGAAGGTGCCGGAATCGCGGCCGGTGACTTCGATCTCGGCAGCATCCATGAACGGATTGTTGAAGTGCGGATTGGCGACCACGACGCGGTTGCCCATCGGCACGAGATCGACCGCGCCCCAGATCGTCCACCAGCGGCCGGTCCAGTCGCGCACACGCCGGTTAGGCGTCCCACGGTTCTGGAACGCGCGCAGGATCTGCATCGCGCCGTCCATCCAGATCGGCGCGGCGCCGTCGATGCAGTTGCTGAGCATCGTGATCGCGAGCTCGCAGGCCGGAATGGAGCACGTCCTTGAGACGTAGCCCTGGAAGCCACCGCTATGACCGAACCAGTCCCAGCCGTCGTCTCTGCTGGCGTTGACGCCGAGGCCGTAATAGCACTCGAAACCCTGCGGAATACGCCAATGATGCCGCGTCATTTCCCGCCGGCTCGCGACCGACAGCACGCTCTTCCTTGCATTGGGTGCGAGCTGCGCGAAGAAGCGCGCCGTGTCGGCGGCGGTTGCGACGAAGCCGGCGGCCGCCGTCATCGCGTGGGTGAGGTTATCGCCCGGAATCACGCAGCGCTCGCCGAGCGGTAGCCTGCGCGTGTGGCCGCGGGCGAACGGTGCGCCCTTGGCAGGCGGCGCGCTCGGCTCGGTTTCGCGTAGGCCGGCGGCTGCTATGATCTCGCGCTTGATCCAGGCGGGGTAGGGCTCTTTCGTGACGGCTTCGATCACGAGCCCGATCAGGCCAAAGCCGTGATTGGAGTATTTGAAGCGCGTGCCGGGTTCGATCGCGGTGGGCATTTGCAGCTCCGCCAACAGCTCCTTCTCGTCGAGATAGGGACGGCTGTCGATGAACTGGCCGGAGTCGGCGCCGTCCCGCGTCAGGCCTGCGCTATGGGAGAGCAACTGGGCGATCGTCGTCTCGGCAACGCGCGGATGCAGGCCGCCGACATATTGGCCCACCGGATCGTCGAGCCGCAGCATGCGCTGCTCGCGCAGTTTCAGGATGCCGGCGGCGGTGAAGCTCTTGGAATGGGAGGCGATGCGAAAGCGGTGCCGCGGCGTCAGCTTCTCGCCGGTGTCGAGATTCGCAAGGCCGAACGCATGCTCAGCGACGACTTCGCCGCGATGGGCGATCGCGATGATGAGGCCTGGCTGCTGAGATCCGATCAGTTGAAATTCGATCCATGAGCCGATGTAGTCGATCGCGGCTCGTAACCACGCATCCATTGCCCACCATACGCGAAGGAGAAGCCCTTTTGCGAATGCTAGCCGACAAAACAGAGCCGGCGCAACCCCCGAGGGTTGCACCGGCTCATCGGTCTCTAAAGTGGAGCAGTCCTCAGTAGACGAGCGTCGCGCCCGTCGGCTTGTCGAGCGCCGCGGCAAGCGAGCGATATTCCTCGCTGCCGGTGCCGACGAGCGAGGCAATCTTGTTCAGGTGATACTGCGCCTGTTCGCGGTTGCCCTGTTCGAGCTGCCAGAGCCCGTAATACTGCCAGGTGCGCACGTGGTTCGGATCGTCCTTGAGGGCCAGCTCGTAATAGGCCTGCGACTGCTTGTAGTCGCCGAGCTTGCGGTAGGAGTAGCCGATCAGGTTGGCGACGTCGGCGACGTCGTCGCGCTTGAGCGTCTTGAGCTGGTCGATCGCGCTCGCATAGTCGTGGCGATCATAGATTGTGGTGTAGGCCGTGCGATAGGCGGCGAGGAATTTGGGATCGCTGACAGAGGAGCTCTTCTTCTTTTTCTTGGTCGGCGTCGTATCTGATGACCCGGAGCCGGAGGGGCTATCGCTGCCGTTGGCATAGGCGCTCTGGATTGCCGGCACGGCGACCAGCGTCATGCAGAGGAGTGCCGGAACCAGAAGCTTTGCAACTTTGCTCATCTATCTCTCCCGTATGGAATGCGGCGATCCTACACGATTGCCTCAAGACGGGAACACCCGCGGCGCAAAAACATTCCCGGCCGTTCGGCTTATTCACGGAACAGAGGTGACCCGGCCGCCGGCCGGAAACATGACAAAGATGTCATCGAGATGAATGGAAGCCATTCGCGTGCTTCAGAATGGGTTCAGTGCGCCCCGCCTAACGTCTGTCCCATGATCGAAGGGTCGGCGAGAGGGCGCCGCCTCAAGATCCTTCAAAGAGGAGACAACACCATGTTGAAGACCATTTCCGCAGCCTTCCTTGCAGCTTCCGTCATCGCCGCTCCGGCCTTCGCCGCGGAGTCCGGCAAGACCGCCACGCAGGCCCCGGTGATCAAGTCGGAGCAGGGCGTCAAGGCTGACGCCAAGACCAGCGTCAAGACCGACGCGAAGACTGGTGCCAAGCTCGACACCAAGACGAAGGCGATGAACGCGAACGCCGCCATCGCTCCGAGCGAGCACAAGTCGGTCCACAAGCATCGTCATCATCACAAGATGCTTTCGGCCAAGAAGCAGCCGAAGGCCCAGCCCGACGTCTCCAAGCCGGGCGCGCCGGTGACGACCGAGAAGCGCAGCTAGCAACTGGTCCCGCGCGGTGGCGACCCACATTGCCCCGCCACCGCGCGCAGGGTTCAGGGCCGGCCCGACTGCCATCGGCCTCGCGAAAGCGTGAACGATGGCGGCGGGCCGGTTAAGCCGTTTTGGAAGCGAGAAGCGAATTCCCTCGGCCCGACCTTGCCGCTAGAACGAACGTTGCGTCGGGTCGAGAGGGAGTCGTGGGGGAATTGGCAAAACGCGTGAGCGTCCTGGTGCTGCCGCTGGTACTTGCGGCCTGCTTCGGTAGCGACGGAGGCCGGCCGTCCATGGTGGACGATGCGGGAAATCCAGCGCAGCAGCCCTTTCCGGACAATTTCCGCAGCGAAGCGCTCGCCATCATGCGCAGCTATCTGAACGACCCGGTCGGCGTGCGCGACGCCGCCATGGCGGATCCGGTGCTGCGCACGGTCGGCGGCCGGCCATTCTATGTGAGCTGTCTGCACTTCACCCCGCGCGAGAGCGACGGCAGCTACAGGGCGATGCGCGAGCGGGCGATCATCTACGTCAATGGGCGCGCCGACCGAGTCACCGAGCGGGCCGGTGAGATGTGCGCGGGTGCGGTTTACGCACCCTTTCCAGAACTGGAAAAGATGACGCGGTAGCGCAAAGCACGTCTTCACCTGTGCCTGCTAGGACAGGAGCGGCTGGAAGCCTCTGATCACATTTCGGGGAGCCTTGAACGGGGTTGTTTGTTCTTGCGACAAATAGTTACGGCAGTGTGCGCGCGAGCGAAAAAATCTGTCGTGACGAGGGAACGCTGGGGAACAAAAAGCCGTTGTTGCGGGCCTCATTAGACACCGAACGATCAAGGCTCCGGCATCGCCGCGAAGCAACCAAATTCAGGCCACGTTGTTTGCTGAGGGTGAATTCGAGATAACGGGGATCATCCATGAAGACGTTCTTGCTTGGCGCAGCCACTGTGCTCGCGCTGGCAGCGCCAGCCGCCGCAGCCGACATTCCGGCGCGTCCTTACACCAAGGCCCCGGAGTATACGCCGCCGCAGGTGATCTATAACTGGACCGGTTTCTACATCGGTGGCCATGTCGGCGGTGCGTTCGCCGGCGACAACACCTTCCAGTCGACCGACGCCCGCTTCCTCAGTGGCGTGCAGGGCGGCTTCGACTACCAGTTCGCGCCCAATTGGGTCGTGGGTCTCGAGGCCCAGTACTCGTGGCTGCCGTCCAACAATAATGGCGTCCCGTTTCCGGCCGGCACGCTCGTGACCTCCAACACCGACCAGCTCGGCTCGGTCACCGGCCGCATCGGTTACACCTGGGGCCCGGCGCTGGTCTACGCCAAGGGCGGCTATGCCTGGCGCAACAACAATTTCGGCGCCAGCGTCGGCGGCGTAGCCACTGCGGTCAGCACCACCGGCAACAGCAAGGACGGTTACACCGTGGGTGCCGGCCTCGAATACATGTTCGCGCCGAACTGGTCGGCCAAGGCCGAGTACCAGTATTATAATTTCGGCAGCACCACCGTCACCGCCGGCCCGGCCGACGTCGTCGGCGTCCGCGGCAAGGAGGACGAGCATACCGTCAAGGTCGGCGTGAACTACCGCTTCGGCTGGGGCGGTCCGGCGGCCACGCGCTACTGATCCTCAGGCAGCAAACGACACACTGCAAAGGCCGGCTCCGCCGGCCTTTGTTTTTTCGGAAGCTCGTCTCACTCTCACCAGCACGGTCTCACCAGCGTCATGGGCATGCGGTAAAGCAAAAATAATTTTTGCCTCTTAGGGAACACGCTGCCGGAACGCGTTATTATTGATTGCCGGGCTGGGTGGGATGACGAAGATGCGTATCTTGGCGTCGGTGGTGATCTCGTTATTCGTCACGCTGCCGTGCTCGGCACAGACGATCCTCAAATCCGAACCGCTGGTATTGGCGCCCTATGAGGTGGCCTTCGTGCAGGATTTCTCCTGCGGACTGGGCCGGGTGCTGAAGGTCACGGGCGCGATCCGCGGCCTGCATCGGCGCAAGGCGTGCGTGGTGTTGTCGGGCGAGCAGGCATCGCTAGCGGTCGCAACGCCCTGATGCGCATCTTCACGAATTGAACTGCAGCTCCAATCGGGATTGCCGCTCGGCGTCTGCCTTGTTCTTGGCCGGATCCTCGTCGGGACCAATGCGGCACGGCTTGATTTCGTAGTCATTGTCCAGGACGCGGCGCGGCCCCGGCCTGTCCTCGTCGGTGGCGACGTCCACGACCAGGCCACTCTGCTGCGCGAATTTCCAGACATCGGCCTCGCTTGGGTAGGCCTTGCTGAGTTGGGCGTCGTTGCAAAACAGCGCGTACGGCATCGGTCCTGCCTCCCGCAACGGCCTTAACGCTTGAGCGGATTGAGGGTTTCAGCCTGGCTTTATTGGACGGCGAGTGATCACGGATCCGTGAATGGGACGTCCGGGCGTGAGTCGTAAACGAGTCCTGAATCCCAGGAAAAAGAATCCCTGGGACTCCTCGGCTGGAATCAGCGGATGTTTCTGGCCATGATGACTGGCCTCAAAACCTCCTGCGAGCACATGCTCCTGCCGCTCATACTGGCGCTGTTCGGCGCCTGTGCGGCCAATCTGCTGCTGGTCTGGTCCTGGCTCTAGTGGCCTGAGGCCGGCGGCCGAGGCGGGGGAGTGCTGATGGCGTCCCTGACCTTGGCGAGGGTCGACTGGCAAAACTCCTCGCGCTCGCGCTCGAAACGCTCCTGATGCTTGCGGAAGTTGGCAACCCGCGCCTGCACTTCGCTGCGGAAATCGCCCGATCTCCTGGGCGGCGCGACTTGGAAGGCCTGGGGCGGCGGCTCCGCCTGCGGCGGCTGCTCGACCTCACGGGTCTCTTCGACCGCCATCACGGAAGCGACCTCCACGGCCGTCGGAGGGGGCACGGAATCAGGCCCCGTCGGGAGCTGCTCCTCCTTCCGACCGGTCACGGATTGAACAAAGGCCAATGTCTGCGCGATCAGCGCATCGCGTTCCCTGATCCACTTCATGGTCCACCTCTGCCCGCCCTATTCCAGCAAACCGGCTGCTCCGAATCAAGGCATGCTTGCAGGGATTGCATATTTTTCCCGATCGCACGAAACTGTGGCAATGAAACCGAAGGACGAATGGCTGGAAGAGGCCGAGGGCCTGCGCCTAGTGCGCGCATTTCTGTTGCTGCCGCCCGACAAGCGGCGGCTCGTGCTTCAGTTCGCCGATGATCTGGCGCGCGCGCAGGACCGCCACGAGGAGAGGACGGAAGCGTCCCCGACCTGAGCAACGACGGCGCCCTCGCTCAGGCTGTAGCTGTATCTACGCACAGCTTGCGCGTTCGTGCGGCCTCGGTTCTTATTTGGCGCCATGACCGAGATAGAAACGGCCGAGATAGAGACCTCCATCGTCAACCCCGACACGCCTGATATCGATATCTGCGCGCGCTGGCGCGCGGAGACGTTTGCGGTGCTCGAGGCGACCGTCGAGCAGGAGCGACGCACGCTCAATCGGTTCGCGGCGGACCAGACGCGGCAGGTAGCCTTGATCGCCAAGCGCGGGACGGTGCCGGTCGGCACCTGCCTGCTGGTGCCTTCCGAAATCGAGCCCAATCACCAGGTCTCGCCGTGGCTTGCAGGATTGTTCGTGGCGCCCGAGCATCGGCGGCATGGGGCAGGCGCCGCTCTGGTGCGCGCGATCGAGGCGCAGGCCTGCCTGCGCGGCTTTGCACGGATCTTCCTCTACACGACCAGCGCCGCGGGGTTTTATCAGCGGCTCGGCTGGGACCTTGTCGAGCACACCGACTGGAAGGGCTTTGGACGTACCGCTTTCATGTCGCGTGCGATCCAGCCGATGTCGCCACAGACATAGAAAAATTACACGAAGCTTACAAAGCCCGCACCAAAAGCCATCTTCCCGTAATTTTACGCGCGGCATTTTGTATCAAATCTTAACGTCCGTCGGTTCCATTGGGTTCCGCGCCGGGAACGCTGTGGATGCTCCAAATCGGATGAATTGTGATGCGCTTTTTGAATAATCTGAAAATTGTCTTGAAAGTCGGTCTGATCGTTACGGTGCTGGGCTGTGCGCTCCTGGGCGTTGCGGCATTCAGCGCCGTCCAGCTTTCCTCGACGGTGGACAATTTCGCGGAGCTGTCGGACGCACAGTCGGCGGCGCTAAGCCTCACCCGCGCGCAGCGCCGAATGGAGACCTATCACGCTGCCCTTTATGCCGTGATGACCGAGACTTCCGAGGAGGGGAACGCCAGGCGGCTGAAAATCGCTAGCGAAAATCGCGGCTCGATTCCCGGCTTTCTCGAAGCCGCGATCAAGGAGGATGCAGGCCGTGCCGGCGAAATCCGCGCCATCGGCGACAAGCTGAAGGGCGTGTTTGCCGCGTGCGATCCGGTGCTGGAGGCTGGCGCCAAGGCAAGCACACCGGAAGAGAATGCCAGGGTCGCCGATCGCGCCCACAAGGAATGCGATCCGGCGCTGGACGTTGCGCTTGCCGACATCGCGAAGTTCGCAGCCGAGACCGCCGAGCGCGTCATCAAGCGCAAGGAAGAGATCGGCCTTCAGGCCCACGCTTCCACTACGACCGTGATCGGTGTCAGCGCCGCCGGTCTGCTCCTCGGCGTCGTCATCGCGCTCTTCATCGGCCTCAAGGCGATGTCGCAGCCGATTGCCCGGCTCAAGCTTGCGATGGAAGGATTGGCCCGGAACGATCTTTCAACCGAGGTGCCCGAGAAGGACCGTCGCGACGAGATCGGCGAGATGGCGAAGACGGTCGAGATTTTCAAGACCAATGCGCTCGAGGTCGAGCGCCTCAAGAAGGCCCAGGAGGACACCGAGCGGCAGGCCGCCGCGCAGCGCCGGCGCGATATGGTCGATCTTGCCGACGGATTCGAGCGCGCAGTCGGCGAGATCATCGACACTGTCGGCTCCGCCTCCACCGAGCTCGAAGCGTCCTCCTCGACGCTCGCGACCACGGCGCAGCGTGCGCAGCAACTCACCCTCGGTCGTCGCGGTGGCCTCCGGCGAAGCCACCGGCAACGTTCAGTCGGTCGCCACCGCGACCGAGGAGCTGTCGTCCTCGGTCAACGAGATCAGCCGCCAGGTACAGGAATCCGCGCGGATGGCGATCGATGCGGTGGGCCAGGCGCGCTCGACCACCGAGCGGGTCAGCCAGCTCTCGACCGCGGCCACACGGATCGGCGACGTGGTCGAGTTGATCAACACGATTGCCGGCCAGACCAATCTGCTTGCGCTGAACGCCACCATCGAGGCAGCGCGGGCCGGTGAGGCCGGCCGCGGCTTTGCGGTCGTCGCCTCCGAGGTCAAATCGTTGGCCGAGCAGACCGCGAAGGCGACCGGCGAGATCAGTCAGCAGATTTCCGGCATACAGACCGCCACCCAGGATTCGGTGACGGCGATCCGCGAGATCTCGGCGACCATCGAGCGGCTGTCGGAGGTGTCCTCGACGATTGCCGCGGCGGTCGAAGAGCAGGGCGCCGCGACGCAGGAGATCGCACGCAACGTTCAGCAGGCCGCCCACGGCACCCACCAGGTGTCCTCGAATATCAATGACGTGCAGCGCGGCGCCGCCGAGACCGGCTCGGCGTCCTCGCAGGTGCTCTCGACCGCGAAGATGCTGGCGACCGACAGCAACCGGCTGAAGCTCGAAGTCGGCAAATTCCTCTCGACGGTGCGCGCCGGCTAAATCCGGCAGCGCAAATGACCCGGCGGCCCTTGCGCCGCCGGGTGCGCCGCACAGCTTATGGCGGAGTCATCAAAAGAGCCAACACGACCGCGAACAGCATGCCCGTCGCAACGACGGCGGCGACCGCACCAGCGGTGATCTTGGCTCTCTCTCGGGCGGTGACAGGGCGCATGCGGCACGCAAATTAGCTCATGTTGAACTTCGATCCAACGTGTGGTTAATGGCCGTCCCCGCGAAGCAGCGGTCAACATCCATTCCTCAAGGACATCCATGAGCGACGATGTCAGCGACGGCTGGGCAGCTTCTGCTTCCGCATGGATCGTGGAGCAGGGGGACGACGGGGACTACGGCCGCCGCTTCGTGCTGGACGCGCCGATGCGGGCGCGGATCGAGGGACGCGGCTTCCATCGTGCGCTGGATGTCGGCTGCGGAGAGGGGCGCTTCTGCCGCATCATGCAGCGTGCCGGCATCGCAACCACCGGCATCGATCCGACCGAGGCGCTGCTCGCGCGCGCCAGAGAGTTGGACCCGCATGGCGACTATCGGCTCGGCCGCGCCGAAACGATGGATGTCGATGCGTCCTTCGACCTGGTTGTCAGCTATCTCAGCCTGATCGATATACCGGATCTCGGCACGGGAATCGCGAAGATGGTGGCGGCGCTGCGGCCGGGCGGCATGCTCCTGATCGCGAATTTGACGAGCTTCAACACCGCCGGCCCGCCGGAAGGATGGATCCGCGATGGCGGGGGTACCTTGCGATTCCCGATCGATCACTACATGGACGAGCGGGCGAACTGGATTGCCTGGCGCGGCATCCGGATCCAGAACTGGCACCGTCCGCTGAGCACCTACATGACGCTGCTGCTCGATCATGGTCTGCAGTTGCGCCTGTTCAGCGAGCCTCAGCCCACGGGCGGGGATCCCGAAAGGAACGCGTTGCATCGCCGCGTACCCTATTTCCACATTATGGAGTGGCAGAAGCCGGCTTGAGGGGCTTGCGTGATTCAGCCCGCGAGCCTTGCCTGAAAGAACCGGCTGATGCGGTCGATCGCATCCGCGGTCATCGGATCGGTGTCGGAGAAGTCAAAGCCGTGCGGCTTGCCGGGATAGGGCACGAACTCGGCTTCCGCCCCGACGGATTTCGCGAGCTCGATCAATTTCTTTCCGTTCGCGATCGGCACGTTCTGGTCGGCCTCGCCGTGCAGCTCGATCATCGGCGGCAGGTGCTTGACCTTGCCGGCCATCGCATCGGGCATGCCGCCATAGAGCACGGCGAGCGCGGCGATGCGCTCGTCGCGCGCGGCCGTGTTGGCGGCGATGAAGCCGCCGAGCGAAAAGCCCAAGAGGCCGACACGCCCCGAGCTGTCGGGCTGCCCCAGGATGGTTGTCACGGTGGCGGAGACCGTGTCCGACCAGCCGTCGAACCGCGTCGCCTCGAAAGTCTCGCGGCTCGCCTTCGTGCTGGTCTTGGAGATGAGCGTCGCGGTGTCGCGCTCGGTCATGTAGCGGAGCAAATAGGCATCGATGCCCTTGGCCGAAAGCGCGTCGGCGTACCGCTCATAGGCGCGACGCCTGAGCTCGATGCCGCGCGAGCCGTGGAGCAGAATCACTGCGGGGCGTTTTCCGGAAACTTCCGCGGCATAGCGCGTCAAGGTGTCGTTACCGGGCTCGGCGCGTGCCGCAGGCGACAGCGAGAGCAAGGCCAGACCTGCAAGGGTGGTTCGTCGCGTGATCATCACTCGGCTCTCTTCAAGAAGGATTCCGATCGGGAAGCGCCGCCTGTATAATGCGCCTGCGACGGAAATTTGACTTGCCGTACATCTTTCTCGAGGCCTTGCCCGATGATCCCGGATCGTCCGCCCGTGCTCGCCCATCAGCGCTTCGTTGCCGATCGCGAGAACTTTGCCGGTCTCGATCTTGCCGGACGGTTCGAGCGCATCGTCCGTACCAATCTGTGGGGCGCTCCGACCTCGGTCTCGGGGCTCGGCTCCGAAGACCCGGCCACAGCCGCGATCAAGGGAGCGCTGCCGCCTTTGCTGCGACGGCTCGGCGTGCGCTCGCTGCTCGATGCGCCGTGCGGGGATGCCGGCTGGATCGGCAGATGCGGGCTCGATGTCGACTACATCGGAGTCGATATCGTGCCGTCACTGATCGAAGCCAACCGCAGGCAGGTTGCGCAGGGCGAACTCCTGGGTCGTTTCATTAGCGCTGACATCACGCGAGACGAGCTGCCTCAGGCCGACGTCATTCTGTGCCGGGATTGTTTGGTGCACCTGAGCTTTCAGAACATCTCCCGCGCCCTGGGACGTTTCCGCGCCAGTGGTGCGCGTTTCCTGCTGGCCACCACTTTTCCGGCGTGGCAGGACAACCTCGACTGCGAGGATGGCGACTGGCGCGCATTGAATCTCGAGCGAGCGCCGTTCGGCTGGCCTGCGCCGCTGGAGGTGATCAACGAACGCTGCGAGGAGGGCGGAGGCGGCTGGCGAGACAAGAGCCTCGGGCTGTGGCGGCTCGCCGATCTGTCCGGTGAGACAGGAGACACTGGAAGGGCCGTTTGACCGATGTCGCCACGACGTCGGTTGCGCTCGTCGATGCCTTCGCACTACACTTCCTCTTGCGTGATGGAATTTCGCCTCGCTGCTCCTGCCCGGGGGGAACGATGAAGCTGGACGCGATCGTGGCCTTGTTGCTGATCTCCTGTGGCGCTCCTGCGATCGCGCAGGATGGCGCCGCGCTTTACGCCACACATTGCGCGCAGTGCCACGACGGCAGCGACGCACAGAGCCGGGTGCCGCCTCGCAGCGCGATGCAGGCGATGTCGTTCGAGCATGTGCTGGCAGCGCTCAGCACCGGCAGCATGGCCGCGATGGCGCAGGGGCGCAGCGATGACGAGCGCAAGGCGATCGCATCCTTTGTCACCGGCAAGCTGGCCGTTAGCGGCGGGGCCGCGGCGGCCGACGCGTCCGGCCGCTGCACGCAAGCCGTCACCGCCTTTCCGCAAAGCATCGACGGGCCGCGCTGGAATGGCTGGGGCGCCGATCTCAACAACAGCCGCTTCCAGCCGGCGGGAATGGCCGGGCTGACGGCGGAGCAGGTGCCGCATCTGACGTTGAAATGGGTGTATGCATTTCCCGGCGCGACACTCGCCTTCGCGCAGCCGACGGTCGCCGGCGGGCTGCTGTTCGTTGGCGGCGCCGATCGCAAGGTGCGGGCGCTGGATGCGAAGCGCGGCTGCACGGTGTGGACATTTGCACCGGACCTCGCGGTCCGCGCGGCGATCAGCTTCGGGCAGGTCCCGGGCACGGATCAGTTCGCGGTATTTTTCGGCGATGGCCGCGCCAGCGCCTATGCCGTCAATGCGCTGACCGGCGCACTGATCTGGAAAGTGAACGTCGAAGAGCATCCGGCCGCCCGGATCACCGGCGCTCCGGTGCTTTATTCCGGCGTGCTTTACGTGCCGGTCTCTTCGATCGAGGAGGTAGCCGGATCGCAGCCGAACTACGAATGCTGCACCTTCCGCGGCAGCCTCGTCGCGCTGGAGGCGGCGACCGGCAAGCTGATCTGGAAGGCCTACACGATCCCCGAGGTGCCGCAGCCGACGACGAGGAATGCGCGCGGCACGCAGCTCTATGGTCCGTCCGGCGCCGCTATCTGGTCGGCGCCGACGATCGACACCGAGCGGAACGCGATCTATGTCGCGACCAGCAATTCCTATTCGGACCCGCCGGCCGCAACCAGCGATGCGGTGCTTGCGTTCGAGCTCGCAAGCGGACGGCTGCTTTGGAAGCAGCAGGCGACGCCGAAGGATGCCTTTGTCGTGGCCTGCTTCGCCGCAGACCAGACCAATTGTCCTGACGCTCACGGTCCGGATCATGATTTCGGCCAGTCGCCGATCCTGGTGAAGATGCGCGACGGCAAGCGCGTCCTCGTCATCGGCCAGAAATCGGGCGTCGTGCACGCGCTCGATCCGGATAGCGAGGGCAAGATCCTCTGGCAGACGCGGATCGGGAAGGGTGGTCCGCTGGGTGGCACCGAGTGGGGCTCGGCCGCGGACCAGGACCGCATCTATGTCGCGATCTCCGACGTGCGTTTCCTGCGCGATGGCACGCGGCGGCTCGACTCCACGCAGGGCGGCGGGCTGTTCGCACTCGATCTTGCGAGCGGTAAAGTCTCGATGGAGGTGGCACCGGTGCCTTGCGGCGAGCGCCCGCAATGCAGCCCCGCGCTGTCGGCTGCCATCAGCATCATTCCCGGCGTCGTGTTCTCCGGCGGCGTCAGCGGCTACCTACGCGCCTATGCGACCGCGGATGCAAAACTGCTTTGGGAGTTCGACACCTCGCGGGACTACAAGGCCATCAACGGCGTTGCGGCGTCCGGCGGCGCGATCGACGGCCCGGGTCCGGTGATCGTCGACGGCATGCTTTACAGCAACTCCGGCTACGGCCAATGGAGCGGCGTCGCCGGCAACGTGTTGCTGGCGTTCGAGGTGGGGAAGTGAAATTGGGTAAGGCCTGCGACGTATCAGCGGGCGCAGCCGGATTCACATAGGCAAGTGCGGGAACCGGCGAAGCAGAGCACCCTTCTCGACGTGCCGCTTCAACACCGGCGCGGACGTGCGGCCTCAGCATTAAGCCTCCACCAGGGCCCCCAGATGCTGAGGCCGTTCTTTATGCTCGTCTCCAGACTGTGCTGCTTCGGGACGAACGCCAGTCGGCATTATTTACAAGCTGTGAACCATGAAAAATGATCGGAAAATTTTAGCGAAACGATCTGCGGGCCCTTTGCGTCAGTCTGCTGGAGGGTGCAGCGATGGACACAGATGCAGGTTTCGACGAGCGTGAAAGCGAGATCGCCCGCTACAGGATTTTGGCGCAGGAGGTGACGGACCCGCTCGCCGCGCGTCTGTTGCACCACATCGTCATTGATCTCGAAGCCGACCTGCTGCGCGAGCGCGCAGCGAGGGCAGTCAAGTCGGATGGATGAGGTGGTACGAGAAACGATGAACCGCGGGTTCGGCGAAGACACTGAATGGGCCGCGCAGGTATCGCTGAGACAGCTTGCGAATGCGCCTTTCAGTGCGGCTTCCGAAACCGGCGGTAGCTCTGTTGACGTGGTGAAGCTAGCGAGAGGTCTTCATCGCCAAGGATGACAGGAACGAGTTCGTCTCGCACAACGCGCTCCATCAGTATTTGAACGAGCTTGGTACGCGAAACCCCACGCCGCTTCGCTGCGTCTTGTAGATACTCGACTTCCAAGGAAACTACGACGTTCTTAATTGTCATTCGCCATCCCCCAAAGGTTCTTGTTCTAGGTACCCTTGCGACGAAATGCGGTGAGAATTGGCTTCTACTGGGGCCTAGTAAGATCCAACATGAGGCAGTTTATGGCCGGCCTGAAGCGTGCCCCGTACCAATTGAGGCGGCGATGCACCTTCTTAGCAGGCTGCCGGAGGTCGTCGGCAGTGTCCCCTAAAGCACCTCAGCGCGAACTTGGGCCACTCCGCGATCCGTGATCCCAAGGATGCGCGCGGCGGCAGTCGAGAGATCGAGCACGCGGCCACGAACGAACGGGCCACGGTCATTAATGGTGACGATGACGCTACTTCCGCCATGGGTCACGCGGACCTTGGTGCCGAACGGAAGGCTGCGATGCGCTGCGGTTAGAAGATTCTGATTGAAGGAAGAGCCGCTCGCTGTCTTTCCTTTTGAATACGAATAGTAGGAGGCTTTCCCGGAGAAGCCTCGGTTGGAAGGTCGAGCGTGTAAGCGAGCCTCCGGCTCTCGTGTCGCCTCCTGTTCAGTCGATGTTTGTACTTGCCGCTGATCCTGCTTTGTCTCGGCAGGAGCTGGCTCTGCGTGTGCCTTTGGAATGAGGGACCATCTATCATCGAAGGTCTGTGCTGCAGCAGGGCTCGCGAGTATCCCCACCCAAGCCGGGACTGTCGCAATAGCGACCATTCCAAAAAGCAGGTGCATGATCGGACCTCTCAAAAAATCGAAATGCAAAGGCCCAATGCAAACTCATCGAGGTGTGTTCCTGACACGCAGGAATTCGCTTGCCGAGAGGTGAATGCTTACCGCCAGCTCGCAGGATGTCAGAAGGCTATCGACAACCTCACAGGAGCGGTCGAGAAAGGACTGTTCGAAGCTGAGGAGATAGCGTCGGTTGGAGCACGCGCCGAGAAGGCCCGGCTAGAGGGCGAGTTGGCAGCCACCGACGAAACATTGTTTCCGTCGACCTTCACCCGCTATGGGGGGGGAACCGGTCTGTAGGTAAGGCCGCATTGTCGGCTAGACCGATGGTGCCGGCTGAGGGGATTGAACCCCCGACCTTCGGTTTACAAAACCGCTGCTCTACCGCTGAGCTAAGCCGGCCACTTTCCGGGAAAATGCCACCGGCATGGCGCCGGCGGGTCCGCTTGGGTGCGGTCGCAATATCAGACTTGTCTGAAAAGAGCCAGAACCCGCCGACGCTGTCTCAAGGGAGCCGCAGCTCGATCGAAAAAAAGGCGGCCCGAGGGCCGCCTGTATCATTCGGGCTGAAAAGAAAGGCGTTATTGGCAGAGGTGCCGGCGGCCGTCATCGCCCTTGACCCAGGTGCCGGGCCTGCAAACGATGCCGTTACGGGCCGCATAGGTGTTCCAGTCGCCGTGCCAGGCGGGACCACCTTGGTCATAAGAGGCGTAGGAATTGTTCCAACCTCCGAACGGTGCTGTTGCGATAGCGCCTGCGGTGCCAACGGCCGCGCCAGTGACGGCGGCCGCGGTGCCGACGGCAGCGCCGGCGGCAGCGCCTGCCGCATCGGCCGGCCAGAAGCCGGTCTGATCATTCGGATTTGCCTGACGATAGGCGGCATGGCGGTGACGATAGTGCCGGTCAGTCGCCGTGCCAGGCGTCATGGCCTGGCAGGCGGGATCTTGGAAGAGACCCGCGCAGCGCGGGTTGTCGGTCATGGTTTGCGCGAAGGTGGGTGTCGCCAGCGCGGACGCGAGAAGGGCCGCCGCGCCAAGAAGTTTGAGGCTCGTCATGGCATTTGCTCCATGTGGTTGAGACCTTGGGTAAGTACGACGTCCGGCCGTGGTTCCGCGGATTGTCGCATGTGGGGTCACATCGACGTGAACCCGCGCAGGATGTTTGTTTGCTGCTACGCAACCGCACTGCAATGGATCATGCGATGGGCGCCTCGGATGGCTGCCGTTAACGCTTCGATAGCGCCGACGAGCGCATTTGACCGCCCGCCCATCCTTACGCGTTAGGCTTACCGGAATTTCAGCGGCAGGCCTTAACACTCTAACCGTGGTGATCGGATAGGTTCTCGGCCGATTAACCCGGGACCTTCTTATGCGCGCTGTCGCGCTGCTTGCGCTTTTGGTCGGACTGCCCGCGACGGCGCTTGCCGGCGAGGGTTTCGATATCGTGATTCCAGGCCGTCCCGGCGTGCCCATCATCATCAATGGCATCGATGCCTCCTATACCGTCGTTGAAGGCGAATGGGGGCTGGCGAAGAACGTGCAGGTGCAGCCCACCATCTATGGCGGGCGCTACGTCGGCGAACGGCAGCCGAGCGATGTCGGCCATTATTATCCAAGCATGGGCTTGCAGCCCGGCTATGGCCGCCTCGAGGTCGAGCCGCCCGCGAACCGCAAGGTGCCGCAACCAGCAGAGAGCTACTACCGGAGCTGGGGCGTGCAATCGGCGCCGCTGCCGCCTCAGGTGGATGTGCCGGCCAATCCGCCGCCGGTGATCCTTGCACCGCAGATCGACGTCGATCCGCATCGTCGTGTTCGCCCGTCGCCTCACGCGCAGGTGCCCGGCAATCATGAGCTGCACAGGTAAGTCCAGGCAGATCAACACCCAAGCAAAATCCAACAAACGGAAAATCTACAGGAGAGAGTAATGCGTCAGATGATTTCAGGATTGGTCGCGGCGGCGGCCGTGATGGTGATGGGGGCGGCGCCTGCCATGGCCTGCGGCTGGAGCCCCTGTGCGGCGCCGGTTGCACCGGTCTATTCGGGCTGCAACACCGGCTGCGGCGGCTGGGGCTTTGATCGCCTCGCCGACCCGGCCACGCAGTATTACTACGTCAACCAGGGCCCGACCTACACCGGCCCAGGCGCCTTCGCGCCGTATCCGACCTATCAGGAAGACGCAGTCGTGAACTACGGCCCGCGGTCTTACGGCTATGGCGCAACCGTCGCAGCGCGCGCCTATCCCTACTATCACCGCCGGCCGTATTACCGTCCGTATCGCTACGGCTACGGTCCGCGCTACGGCTATCTGCCGCGCGTGCACTATGGCTACGGCCCGCGCTATGGCTATCGTTACGCGCCGTACCACTACCACGGCCAGCGCGTGCTGCGCCGCTATTACTGATCCCTGATCAGTTGAGCTGAATCACGACACGCCCGTTCGCAACATGCGAACGGGCGTTTTGCTTTGTCTTGAATTCAGCGCTTCATCAGCCCGAGCCGACTCGCGCCGACGTACAACGACAGCGCGGCGGCGTTGGAGACGTTGAGGCTCTTGATCTCGCCGGGCATGTCGAGCCTCGCCACCACGCTACATGTCTCGCGCGTCAATTGCCTGAGGCCCTTGCCTTCGGCGCCGAGCACCAGCGCAAGCGGCTCGCGCAGAGCGACCTCGGAGAGATCCTCGCTGCCTTGGCTGTCGAGCCCGACGGTCTGGAAGCCGCGCTCATTGAGCGCGGTCAGGGCGCGGGCGAGATTTTGCACGGTCACGATCGGCACGAGCTCGAGCGCGCCGGAAGCGGCTTTCGCCAGCACGCCAGTCGCCTCGGGGCTGTGGCGCGCGGTGGTGACGATCGCCTTCACCGCGAAGGCCGCGGCGGAGCGCAGGATCGCGCCGACATTGTGGGGATCTGTGATCTGATCGAGCACCAGCACCATGCCTTCCTGCTCCAGGGCCTCGATGTCAGGCGAGGGCAGGGGATCGGCCTCTGCGAGCAGGCCCTGGTGCACGGCATCCGGCGAGAGCAGCCGGTCGATCTCCTGGGGACGGACGATCTCGGGGGCGATGCGGGTTTCAATGTTCTCTTCAGCGAGGCGTCTCGCCGCATTCTCGGTCAGGGTGAGCTTGCGGATCCGCCGTTCGGGGTTTTGCAGCGCCATCGTGACCGTGTGCCAACCATAGAGGATGACCGGTCCGTCGGAGTGCGAATCGCGGTCGCGCCAGGTGGGCCGGGACGCGGATTTTGCGCCTTTGTTGAAGGGCTTAGCCCCGCCGCGCCGAGGTCTTTGAGCAAACTTGCGATCGTTCATGGGCTCGCTTGTCTCACGGGTTCCGAAAGTTAGCAATTTGGGTGTCCAAAGAGGCGATTTTAGCTGCTTAGCTCGGTTGACTTTGCCCCATCGCTTCGCCCATAAACGCGCCCGGCCGCGCCCCGTGTCCCTTCGGGCAGTTGCGGTTTTCACGTCTCCATGGCCGTTTCGGTCCGCCGGCAAGGTCCGGTCCGATTGTGCTGCCGTCGAGCGGGGGAGTGTCCCGAGTGGCAAAGGGAGCTGACTGTAAATCAGCCGCCTCATGGCTTCGCAGGTTCGAGTCCTGCCTCCCCCACCATGTTGATTCTATTTCGTAAATTTACTTTCCTGGCCTGCTGAGCGGTAAGGAAGCTACGCGACCTTTTGCCTGTGGGTCACATTGTGCAGCAGGTCAACCGATCGTCTCAGCAGAGGGTACGGTTAGTTTTTTGCGCTCGGCGGCTCCATGCTTCTCTGCAGGAGCAACCGCACCTAGGTCCCCGATTCCAGATTTGCAGCCTGGTGCGCCCATACTGGAGCAACGGCAACAGCGAACGGGCGTGGCGCTTGCCGGCTTCCTCGCCGTGTCCCGGACTTTGCACATGATGGGAGCCAACTACGAACCCACTGGGCTGCGATAGTCTTCCGCATCCTCGGATGTCGGGTTGAAGCTTTCTCACGGGCGCACCGGTGCTGCCGTCGCCGAGCCGCTCACTGCGCCGTCGCTTAAAGTTCCATGGACTGGTTTCTCGATCGTCGCGTTTCGCGCTGATCGAGCAATGGAGGGCTGCTAACGTGTTTGGACCCCATGAGTTAGTTTCAACTCCTTTGCAATCCACCTGGTAAACGTACGGACCGATCGCCTGTGCTTGGCCTGCGGCGGGCACACGAGGTAGTGGCCGACATAGGTGACGTCGCGAGCGCGCCCGGCGAGCGGTGCGACCAGCTGGCCGGTCGCGAGCTCGCGTTCGGCTAGCCGCGTCGATTCCAGGGTGACCCCGAGCCCGTCGGTGGCCGCGGCGATAGCCATGAAGCTGCGGTCGAACCGAAATCCGCCGGGGCTCGGTGCGGACAGGCCGTTTGTGGCGAACCAGGCGTTCCAGCGAACGCGCTTCTGCTCGCTTTCGATGAGCACCAGTTTCAAGAGGTCGGCAGGCTCACGGATCGCGCCGGCGAGAGACGGTGCGCACATAGGACGGATCGTCTCTTCGCCAAGAGGCAATACGGACAAGCCCTCCTGCCGCGGCGGCCCATAGCAGATATCGACGTCGAACTCGTCGTTGCGAAAGTGGGGATAGTCGACGCCAGCGGCGAGGCGCACCTCGAGTTCGGGATGGCCTTCAATCAGGCTTCGCAGGCGCGGCATCAGCCATTGCGCCGCCATGCTCGGCGCGCAGTGGATTCGCAACAGGTTTGACGAGCGCGCGCTTGCGACCTCGAGGCCGTGTCGCAGCTCGTCGAATCCACTCGAGACGCGACGCAACAGCTCATCGCCCGCCAGGTTGAGCCGCACTTTGCGGCCGTCGCGCTCGAACAGCGTCGTTCCGATCTGGTCCTCGAAGGCACGGATCGCGTGGCTGACCGCGCTCGGCGTCAGGCCCAATTCGCTTGCTGCCGCGCGGAATGATCTGGTGCGGGCGGCCGCCTCGAACACTCGCAATGCGCTGAGCGGAAGCTTGGACATGCCATAGGTGAACACAATTCACCTATTGATGCAAATTCCATGTATTTTCCAGCCTCTCCCTCCCAAACATAGTCAGCGGCAATCGAAACAAGATCTCACGGAGGGAACATGCTTTTGGCAGGCAAAACTGCGATCATTTCTGGAGCCGCCGGCCTGCGCGGGATCGGCTTCGCAACTGCAAAAACATTCGCAAAGAACGGCGCGCGCGTCGCAATCCTCGACATCGATGCCAAGAGTGCGGCAGGTGCCGCGGCCGAGCTCGGCAAGGACCACATCGGGTTGGCCTGCGACGTGACGAACAAAGCCGACTGTGAGCGCGCTGTCTCCGACGTGCTCAAGGCCTTCGGCCAGATCGACATCCTGATCAACAACGCCGGCATCACCCAACCGGTCAAGGTCTGGGACATTTCGTCCGAGGACTGGGATCGCATCCAGGACGTCAATCTGCGCGGCGTGCTCTTTCTCTCGCAGGCGGTCATGCCGCATATGCGCGATCGCAAATCCGGTGCGATCGCCTGTATGTCGTCGGTTTCGGCTCAGCGCGGCGGTGGCATTCTTGGCGGCGCGCATTATTCGGCGGCGAAGGCCGGCGTGCTCGGTCTTGCCAAGGCGATGGCGCGCGAACTGGGTCCCGACGGCATCCGCGTCAATTGCGTGACGCCCGGTCTGATCCAGACCGACATCAACGCCGGCAAGATATCCGAGGAGAAGCGCAAGGAGATTATTGACGGCATTCCGCTCGGCCGGCTCGGCGTGCCGCAGGACGTCGCCAACATCTATCTGTTCCTGGCTTCCGACCTCTCTGCCTACACGACGGGCGCCGTCATCGACGTCAACGGCGGCATGCTCATCCACTGAACGAGGGGACGGTCATGGCTGAAGCCGCAATTCGTACCAACGAGCCCGACATTGCCGAACGTGCCTACCGCATCCGGCGCAATGCGCTTCGGATGGGTGAGGTTCAAGGGCAGGGCTATATCGCCCAGGCACTCGATATCGCCGACGTGCTGGCCGTCGCCTACTTCCACGCGATGCGCTACCGACCTGAAGATCCCGCTTGGGAGGGGCGTGACCGCTTCCTGCTTTCGAATGGCCATTACGCCATTGCGCTCTATGCGGCGCTGATCGAGGCCGGAATTGTTCCGGATGCGGAGCTCGAGACGTACGGTTTTGACGACAGTCGGCTGCCGATGTCGGGCATGGCCAGCTACACGCCTGGCATGGAGATGTCCGGCGGTTCACTCGGACTTGGCCTCAGCATCGCGGTCGGCATGTGCCTCGGCCTCAAGCGCAAGGGTTCTGACAGCCGCGTCTACACGCTGTTCTCCGACGGCGAGCTCGACGAGGGCTCGAAGTGGGAGGCCATGATGTCGGCAGCCCACTACAAGCTCGATAACCTCATCGCCGTCGTCGACGTCAACAATCAGCAGGCCGATGGCCCCTCGGGGCAGATGATGGGCTTCGAGCCGCTGGCTGACAAGATCCGCGCGTTCGGCTGGTTCGTGCAACGGGTCGACGGCAACGATCTCAACGCCGTCGTTGCCGCCTTCGATGCAGCCAAGGCGCATGATGGCGCAAGGCCACGCATGATCATCGCCGACACGCTTATGGGCAAGGGTGTTCCTTTCCTGGAAGCGCGCGAGCGCAATCACTTCATGCGGGTGGATCAGCACGAATGGCAGCTAGCGCTGCAAGCTCTGGACGCAGGGAGGCAAGCATGAAGCCGGCCACAACGACAGCTGCGGCGGCAGCCAAGGACAAGCCGCGGCTTACCACCTCGGCCATGATTGCCTCGATTGCCGGCGAAGGACAGGCGACGAAGCCGGCTCCGTTCGGCCATGCGCTGGTCGAGCTTGCGCGCCAGCGAGCCGACATCGTCGGCATGACCGCCGATCTCGGCAAGTACACCGACCTTCACGTGTTCGCGAAGGAATTTCCGCACCGCTACTACCAGATGGGCATGGCCGAGCAGCTCCTGTTCGGTGCTGCATCCGGTCTCGCTGCGGAAGGGTTCACGCCGTTCGTCACGACCTACGCCGTTTTCGCCTCTCGCCGCGCCTATGATTTCATCCACCAGACGATCGCGGAGGAGGATCGCAACGTCAAGATTGCTTGCGCGTTGCCAGGCCTGACCTCCGGTTACGGGCCAAGTCACCAGGCCGCCGAGGATCTGGCACTGTTCCGCGCGATGCCGAACATGACCGTCATCGATCCCTGCGACGCCCACGAGATCGAGCAGGTGGTGCCGGCGATCGCGGCGCATCAAGGCCCGGTCTACATGCGGTTGTTGCGCGGGCAGGTGCCGCTCGTGCTCGAAGAATACGGCTACAGATTCGAGCTCGGCAAGGCCAAGCATTTGCGCGACGGCACCGACGTGCTCATCATCTCCTCGGGCCTGCTCACGATGCGGGCTCTGGAAGCCGCCAAGCAGCTCGAATCCGACCGCGTCGACGTGGCCGTGCTGCACGTGCCAACCATCAAGCCGCTCGACACAGAAACGATCGTGGAGGCGTGCCGCAAGCCGGGTCGTATCGTCGTGGTCGCCGAGAACCACACCGTGATCGGTGGATTGGGCGAGGCGGTGGCGGCGGCCCTGATGCGGGCGCGCGTCCATCCTGCTTTCCACCAGATCGGCTTGCCCGACGAATTCCTCGCCGCAGGCGCGCTGCCGACGTTGCATGATCGCTACGGCATTTCGACGGAGGCGATATGCGCCTCCATCAAAAGCTGGAGATGAAGGACACAACCTTCACGACAGACCAATAATCAAACAAACAGGGAGAAGGAAATGACCAAGGAAGCGAAGAGGGGCTTGACGCGTCGTGCTGCGTTGGCCATGGGCGCCGCCATACCCCTTGTCTCCATCATCTCGCGGCGCGGCGACGCCGCCGAATTCACCCTCAAATTCGCGACCGGTCAGGACCCCTCGCATCCCGTGAACAAGCGGGCGCGCGAAGCCATCGACCGGATCAAGCAGGCGACCGGCGGCCGCGTCGAGATCAACCTGTTTCCGGCCAATCAGCTCGGCTCCGATACCGATCTTCTCGGTCAAATCCGCAACGGCGCCGTCGACTATCTGAACATCGGCGCTTCGGTTCTCGCCACGCTGGTGCCAGGCGTCGGCATCGTCAACACCGGCTTCGCCTTCAGCTCCTACGATGCCGTGTGGAAGGCGATGGACGGCGATCTCGGAAATTTCGTCAAGGGCGAGATCGAGAAGCTGGGCGTTCTTCAGGTCTGCAAGTCCTGGGACAACGGATTCCGCCAGCTCACGTCCTCCACCCGCGAGATCAAGACCCCGGATGACCTCAAGGGCTTCAAGATGCGCGTCCCCGCGGCGCCGATCCTGACCAGCCTGTTCCAAGCGCTCGGCGCAGGTCCGACGCCGATCAATTTCAACGAGGTGTACTCCGCGCTGCAAACCAAGGTGGTCGAAGGGCAGGAGAATCCGCTGGCGATCATTTCGACGGCCAAGCTCTACGAGGTGCAGAAATATTGCTGCCTCACGAGCCACGTATGGGATGCCTATCTCATCCTGGGCAACCGCCGCTCGTTCTCGCGCCTGCCGTCCGACGCGCAGGAGATCGTGACGCGCGAATTGAACAAGGCGGCCGATGACGAGCGTGCCGACATCGCCGCGCTGTCGAAGTCGCTGCGCGACGAACTGGCGGCCAAGGGTCTCAACTTCGTCGAGGTCGACAAGGGCGCCTTCCGCACGACGCTCGGCAAGACCAGCTTCTACAAGGATTGGCGCGAAAAGTTTGGTGAGAAGGGCTGGACGCTGCTCGAGCAGGCAGTAGGCAAATTGGGATGAGCGCCATCCACGCCGACGACCCCGTGGCCGGAAGCATGAGCTCCGGCCTGGTGGTCAAGCTCGACCGGCTGCTCGCTTTGGTCACCGAGCCGCTCGCGGCGTTCGCCGTTGCGGCCGAGATCGTCATCCTGCTCACGGGCGTGATCGCGCGATTCGTCTTCAATCATCCCCTGACATGGTCGGATGAGCTCGCGTCGATCACATTCCTCTGGCTGGCCATGCTGGGTTCGGCCATTGCGTTGCGACGCGGCCAGCACATGCGCATGACCGCGCTGGTGGAGCGCACCGCCGGCGCGAGGCGGGAGTTGCTGGAGGCGCTGGCGACCATGGCGCCCGCGCTGTTCCTGCTCTTCATTCTTTCGCCATCCTTCGATTTTGCGGAGGACCAGGCTTTCGTTCACACCCCAGCGCTTGGTCTGAACGACGCCTTGCGCGCCGCGGCGGTGCCTGTGGGTGTCGTGCTCATGCTCGCCGGTACACTTGTTCGGTGCCTTCGCCTCGGAGCCTTGCAGCTTGCTCTGGCGGTTGCGATTCTCGCTGCTTTCGCGGCGGGACTCTATCTCCTCACGCCCTGGATCGTCGCGATCGGCAACTGGAACCTGTTGCTGTTCTTCACGCTGCTGCTCGGCCTCTGCGTGCTCGCAGGCGTGCCGATTGCCTTCTGCTTCGGCCTGTCGACGGTCGCCTATCTCGTGGTCGCGACCACGACGCCGTTGCAGGTCATCCCTGGCCGCATCGATGAGGGCGTGAGCTCGCTCATCCTGCTCGCCGTGCCGTTGTTCATCCTGCTCGGCTACCTGATCGTGATGACGCGCATGGCGTCATCCATGGTGAAGTTCCTGGCAGCGCTGGTCGGTCACGTCGAAGGTGGCCTGGCCTACGTGCTGCTCGGTGCAATGCTGCTCGTCTCCGGCATTTCGGGCGCCAAGACCGCGGACATGGCTGCTGTGGCACCCGTGCTGTTCCCGGACATGAAGCGACGAGGCATTCACGAGGGCGAGCTCGTGTCGCTGCTAGCGGCATCCGGCGCGATGGCCGAAACGATTCCGCCGTCGATCGTGCTCATCATCATCGGATCGGTGACGGGCGTCTCCATTGCGGCCCTGTTCACCGGCGGCATTCTTCCCGGCGTCGTTCTGGCGTTGGCCTTGGCCTTTGTTGCGCGGCGGCGGATGTCCGAGGGCACTGGTGCGGACCGCGGCGTGACGACGGCGCGCGAAATCGGGCGCACATTCCTCGTCGCTGCGCCCGCGCTGATGCTTCCCGTGCTGATCCGCGTCGCGGTCAGCGAAGGCGTGGCGACGGCGACGGAAGTGGCGACCATCGGCATCGCCTATGCCTTCGTCGTGGGAATCATCGTCTACCGTTCGTTCGACTGGCGCCAGCTTTATCCGGCCCTGGTCGGCACAGCGGCACTTTCGGGAACCATCCTGTTCATCATTGGCGCGGCGACCTGCATGTCCTGGGCGTTGACGCAATCGAACTTCTCCCATGCGCTCGCGGGCGCGCTGGCGCAGGCTCCTGGCGGACGGTACGGCTTCCTTCTCTGCTCGATCGTGCTCTTCGTCGTGCTTGGCAGCGTGCTCGAGGGAATCCCGGCAATGGTGCTGTTCGGTCCGTTGCTGTTTCCCGTCGCCAAGCAACTGGGCGTGCACGAGGTGCACTATGCCATGGTGGTGATCCTGGCGATGGGCATCGGATTGTTCGCGCCGCCCTTCGGCCTCGGCTACTACGCGGCCTGCTCGATTGGACAGGTCGATCCGAACTCCGGCCTCAAGCGCATCTGGAGCTATCTCGCTGCGCTCGTTGTCGGTCTCGTGGTCGTCGCCTTCGTTCCCTGGATCTCGACGGGATTTCTTCCCTGATGCGCTGAACGCGCACTTAACCCAGGCGACGCCGGTCTCACCGGTGCCGCCCGCAACAGGTGTCATCGCCAATGTCGATCAGTCCTTCGATCACCTCAGACACGTCGCGCGCTCCCGCTGACCTGCACAAGCGCATGGCCGACGCGATCCGCTTCTTGTCGCTCGATGCGGTCGAGCGCGCAGCGGATGGCCATCCCGGCGCTCCGCTCGGTTGCGCGGAGATCGCAACCGCGCTGTTCACGCGTCACATCAAGTGCAATCCGGCCGATCCGCTTTGGCCGGATCGCGACCGGTTCGTTCTGTCGAACGGCCATGGCTCGATGCTGATCTATTCGCTGCTGCACCTGTCCGGCTATGCCGGCTTTCCGATCGAACAGATCAAGCAGTTTCGCGAGCTCGGCTCGCACACCCACGGCCATCCCGAGCGGGCGCCCGATCTCGGCATCGAGGTCACGACCGGCCCGCTCGGACAGGGCATCGCCAACGCGGTCGGCATGGCCGTGGCGGAAGCCTGGCTGAGTGCGACCTTCGGCGAGGAAATCGTCAATCATCGCACCTACGCCATCGTCGGCGACGGTTGCCTTCAAGAAGGCATCGCTCACGAGGTCATTTCGCTCGCCGGTCATCTGCGCCTGGGGAAGCTTTGCTTTCTGTGGGACGACAATCGCATGACCGATGACGGTCACACGGATTTCGCGATCTCCGAGGACGTGCGCGGGCGTTTCCGCATCGCCGGTTGGCAGGTCATCGATGCCGACGGTCATGATGTGGATCAGGTCTCGGCGGCACTGCTATTGGCCGCATGCGACCCGCGCCCGACCATGATCGCCTGCCGCACCACCATCGGCAAGGGATTGCCGCGGCTCGAGGGCAAGCGCGGCGCGCATGGCGGGCGCGTGTTCGCCAAGGATCTGGAAGAGGCGCGCGCGGCCGCGGGCTGGACGGAAGGACCGTTCGAGATTCCCCGCGACGTCACGGAAGCCTGGAAGAACGGCGTCACCGATCGCAACCGGCCCGCCTACGAGTCGTGGCGCGCCCGTGTGGCCGCCATGCAGCCGGAGAAGCGCGCCATGTTTGAGCGCGCGATGGCCGGCGAGCTTCCGGAGGGATGGAGCGATGCGCTGGCCGCGTGGCGCCGCAAGATGGCGGCCGAAGGTCCGATCCGCTCCACCAACGAGGCGACCGCCGATATCGTTGCGCTGCTCGCCGAGACGATCCCCGAGCTGATTTCCGGCGCCCCCGACCTCGAAGGCCCGACCAACTACAAGCGTACCTTGCAGGCATTCACGTCCGCAGATCCCGCCGGCCGTTACGTGCACTACGGCATCCGCGAGCACGCCATGGGTGCGATGATGAACGGCATGGCCGCGCATGGCGGCGTGTTGCCTCTCGGCGCCACCTATCTGGTTTTCTCTGACTACATGCGGCCGGCGCTGCGGATGGCCGCGCTGATGGAATTGCCGGTCGTTACGGTCTACAGCCACGATTCCATCGGCATCGGCAAGAACGGGCCGACCCACCAGCCGGTCGAATTCCTGGCCTCGCTGCGCGCGATGCCGAACATGGCGGTGTTCCGCCCCGCCGATCATGTGGAAGCCGCCGAATGCTGGGAGCTCGCGTTGCGCCGCAGGCTCGGCCCGTCGTCGATGATCTGCTCGCGGCAGGGCCTGCCGCCGGTTCGCACTGGGGATAGCTCCGCCAATCTTTGCTCGCGTGGAGCCTATGTGCTTGTCGAGGCCGATGGCGCGCGATGCGCCACGCTGCTGGCAACGGGCTCGGAGGTCCAGATCGCGCTTGCGGCGCGGCTTGTCCTGCAGGCGCAGGGGGTACCCACCGCGGTGGTCTCCATGCCGTGCTGGGAACTGTTCGAGGAGCAGGATGAAGCTTATCGGGCAGGCGTTCTCGGCAAGGGCGTGCGGGTCGCGGTCGAGGCGGCGGTGCGGCTCGGTTGGGACCGCTGGATCGGAGACCGGGGCGGATTTGTCGGCATGTCCTCTTTCGGCGCGTCAGGCCCGGCCGATGCATTGTTCGTCCATTTCGGCATTACCGCCGAGAAGGTTGCGGGAATGGCATTGGGATTGCTTCGCGATAAGCTGACCGCTGCCTTGGACAACTGACCGCGAGAGCAAGATGGCCAACCTATCGGAACCAGTCCGTATCGTATTTCTTGACCGGGACACGATGCCGCCGGAGATTCGACTTCGGCCGCCGTCGTTTCGGCACGAAGTTCAGGAGTACGCAACGACCGCGCCGCAGGACATCGCGAGCCGGATAGCGGACGCCCACATCGTGATTACCAACAAGGTGCCTGTTCGACGCGCGGAATTGCGGGCGGCGCCGCAATTGCGCTTGATCGCGGTTGCGGCCACGGGATACGACGTCGTCGATATCCATGCCTGCGAAGAGCGCGGCGTTGCCGTCTCGAACATTCGCGGCTATGCGGTCAATACGGTCCCGGAGCACACTTTCGCACTGATATTCGCGCTTCGTCGCAGCCTGACTGCTTATCGTGATTCAGTCCGCAACGGCCGATGGCTCGAATCCGGCCAGTTCTGCTATTTCGACTTTCCCATTCGCGATCTGGCCGGCTCGACGCTCGGCATCATCGGTGACGGCGCACTCGGTCGTTCCGTTGCGGATATCGGCCGCGCGCTCGGAATGCGCGTGCTGTTTTCCACCTATAAGGGCGTGGAGGGGATGGGTCCCCTCTACACACCCTTTGAGGAGGTGCTGCGTACGTCGGACGTCATCACCTTGCACGCGCCATTGATGCCGGCGACACGTAACATGATCGCTGCGGGCGAATTCGCCGTGATGGAACGGCGCCCGCTTCTGATCAATACCGCGCGCGGCGGCCTCGTCGACGAGACCGCGCTCGGCGATGCCCTTCGCTCCGGCAAGATCTCCGGGGCAGGTTTCGACGTCGCGACTGTCGAACCGCCCTCAGCCGATCATCCGCTGATGCAATTGGTCGGATTGCCGAACTTCATTCTGACCCCGCACGTGGCCTGGGCGAGCCACGAGGCCGTGCAGGCTCTCGCCGACCAGCTCGTCGACAACATCGAGGCCTTCTGGAACGGCGCTCCGCGCAATCTTGTCACAGCAGCATAACGTCGAACAAGCGACGAAGAGCGAGCTACGCCTCCATCCCCTCCAGTGCACGCCGCAGCGCCTCGACCAGATCGAGCGCCACCGGTGAGGGGCTGCGCTGCGCGGGAAAGACGGCGGAGAATTCGAAGTCGATGCGCGGCAGGAAGCGACGCACGATGACGCCGCGGGTCGAAAATTCCTGCGCGGTGAAGGGATCGCAGATCGCAACCCCGAGTCCCGACGACACCATTCCGCACATGATCTCCGACAGCGTGGTCTCGACGCGCAGCACGCGGCTGACGTCGTTGCGGTGGAAGACCTGGTCGACGAGATGCCGGCTCGCAGATCCCGCCGAGAGCGATATGAAGGTCTCGCCCTCGAAATCGCGCGGCTCAAAATACGTCCTTTTCTGCCAGGCGATGTCCGGCCGGCAGCACCGCGACGCGCGCCAGCGCCGGCAGCCGCAGGCCCGGCAGACCGGCAGCGATCGGCACTTCGGCAAAACCGATATCACACTGATTGTTCAGCACCCAGTCCACCACGATCGGCGAGATCACGCCGAAGAAGGCGAGGTTGAGGTTGGGCCGCTCTTTCAGGAAATGCCCGGCGAGCCGCGGCAGGTAGCCGTTCGCGAGCGCCGGCAGCGCGGCGATCCGCAATGAGCCGGTGCGACGGCCGCGAATCTCCTCGGCGGCGGCAGCGATACGCTCGAGGCCCACGAAGGACCGCTCCACTTCGGTGTAGAGCGCCGTTGCGGCTGCGGTCGGCACGAGCCCGGTGCCACGGCGCTCGAACAGCTCCATCTTCAAGAGGGCCTGGAGGTCGCGGAGCAACCGGCTGACCGCCGGCTGCGTCACGACCATCAACCTCGCGGCCTCGGTCACGCTGCCGGTCAGCATCATCGCGCGGAAGGCTTCCACTTGCCGCGAATTGATCCGCGCCATTCCGGCCTCTCTTCATAACATTTCGGCATGCAGAAGTTGCCATTATTCATTGGACGATGGAAGTGTAGCTCTGCGATCTTTTTCATCAGCGCTGAAGTCAGCCCGCTTTTTCGGCAGATCGGGGCCTAAAGCCCGCCGATCGCATCAAAACCCGTGAGCAGGGGCCGGAGCCCTGGTCGGATCGGGATTTTGCGCCGAAGGGAACGCGGGCGCGCTTCGGTCGTCTGATCGTCGACACGTCACCTCATCCCGGTCTTGGAGATTGGTCCTTATGAAGACACTCAGCCTTCTCACAGCGGTCACCATCGCGGCGCTCGCCGCGGCCCCGTCGGTCGTCTCGGCACAGCAGAAGACGCTCTATGTCGCCGGTTATGGCGGCTCGTTCGAGAAGACGATCCGCGACGAGGTGATCCCGAATTTCGAGAAGGAGAACGGCGTCAAGGTCGAATACGTCGCCGGCAACTCCACGGATACGCTCGCCAAGCTTCAGGCGCAGAAGGGCAATCAGCAGATTGATGTCGCGATCGTCGACGACGGCCCGATGTACCAGGCGATCCAGCTCGGCTTTTGCGGCAAGCTCGACGGCCTGCCGTCCGACCTCTATGACGCCGCGCGCTTCAAGGACGATAGTGCAGTCGCGATCGGTCTCGTCGCGACTGGGTTGATGTACAACACCAAGGTGTTTGCGGAGAAGGGCTGGGCGCCGCCGACCTCGTGGAACGATCTGAAGGATCCGAAATACGCCAAGCAGCTCGTCATCCCGCCGATCAACAACACCTACGGCCTGGAGGCGCTGGTGATGCTCGCCAAGATGAACGGCGGCGGCGAGTCGAACGTCGATGCGGGCTTCAAGATCTTCAAGAACGACATCAATCCGAATGTGCTCGCCTATGAACCGTCGCCGGGCAAGATGACCGAGCTGTTCCAGTCCGGCCAGGCCGTCATCGCGGTGTGGGGCACGGGACGTGTGCAGAGCTTTGCCAATACCGGCTTCCCTGTCGACTTCGTCTATCCGAAGGAGGGCGCTGCAACGCTCCTGACGACCGCCTGTCCGATCGCCAAGTCCACTGCTTCGCCGCTCGCGGCGAGCTTCATCAAGATGCTGCTCGATCCCAAAATCCAGCTCGTTATGCTGAAGGACTATGGCTACGGCCCGGTGCTGAAATCGCTCGTCGTCCCGCCGGAGCTCGGCAAGATGGCGCCGATCGGCGAGCGCGCGGCCAAGCTCTATAATCCTGACTGGACCGTCATCAACGAGAAGCGCGAGGAATGGACCAAGCGGTGGAACCGCGAGGTCGAGCGCTAACGCGATGGCCTTCCTCGAGCTCGATCGCGTCGGCAAGCAGTTCGGCTCGCAAACCGTTGTCGACGATTTCAGCCTTGCGGTGGAGAGGGGTGAGTTCATCTCGTTCCTCGGTCCCTCCGGCTGCGGCAAGACCACGACGCTCCAGATGATCGCGGGCTTCCTGGAGCCGTCGCGCGGTGCGATCCGGCTGGAGGGGCGCGATCTGACCAGGGTGCATCCAGCGAAACGTGGCCTCGGCATCGTGTTCCAGAGCTACGCGCTGTTTCCGCACATGACCGCCGCCGAGAACGTCGCCTTTGGTCTGGAGATGCGTGGCGTGCCGAGGGACAAACGCACGGAGCGCGTTCGCGCGGCGCTGGGGATGGTCGGGCTTGCCGGTTTTGAGGAGCGCTATCCGCGGCGCATGTCGGGCGGCCAGCAGCAGCGCGTGGCGCTGGCGCGGGCGCTGGTGATCCAGCCGAGCGTATTGCTGCTCGACGAGCCGCTATCGAACCTTGATGCCAAGCTGCGCGAGGAGATGCAGATCGAGCTGCGCCAGATCCAGCGCACCATCGGCACCACCACGATCCTCGTCACCCACGACCAGAACGAGGCGATGTCGTTGTCCGACCGCATC
Organism: Bradyrhizobium sp. UFLA05-89; assembly: GCF_059803475.1. Lineage (NCBI taxonomy): Bacteria > Pseudomonadati > Pseudomonadota > Alphaproteobacteria > Hyphomicrobiales > Nitrobacteraceae > Bradyrhizobium > Bradyrhizobium sp. UFLA05-89. The sequence goes on from NZ_JBANBA010000030.1 coordinate 63,308, forward strand.
GTCGTGATGAGCCAGGGCAAGATCGAGCAGATCGGCACGCCGCAACAGACCTATGAGCGGCCGGCATCGGCCTTCGTGTCGCAGTTCCTCGGCAAGACCAACGATTTCGCCGCGACCGTCGATCGGACGGCTCAGCCTGCGCGGCTGGTCGCCGGCTCCTGGCAGGCGCCGGCCCCGGCAGGCGCGAGCGGCGTGGTGACGATCAGCCTTCGCCCCGAGCGGATCAGCTTTGCTGATGTTGGCCTTGCGGCAAAGATCGTCACGCGGATTTTCCAGGGCAATCACTGGCTGTTCCAGTGCGAGACCGAGTGCGGAGCGGCGATCGTGATCCGGCAGAATGATGGGACGCCGCAGCCGGGCGAAGGCGAGGCGGTCCATCTCACATGGCGCGTGGAAGACATGAGCCTGCGCGGAAGCGGAGGCGCCGTATGACCGCCGCCGGCACGTCAACGCAATCTGCCGAGACGCGCGCGTCCTGGGCGCTGACGTTGCCCGCGCTGATGCTGTTCGTCGGCGTGCTGGTGATCCCGCTTCTCATGACCGTGATGCTCTCGTTCCACGACTGGGGCCAGTACAAGGGCATCGAGCCGGTCTTCATCCTGAAGAACTGGCAGGAGATCGCGAGCGATCCCTATTACGCCGAGATGTTCTGGCGGACGTTCCGCATCGCGCTGCTGGCAACGCTGATCACCGCCGTGCTCGGCGCGCCAGAGGCCTATATCCTCAACCGTATGAGCGGACGCTGGAAAGGCATCTTCCTGCTCCTGATTCTCGGGCCCCTTCTGATTTCGGTAGTGGCGCGCACGCTCGGCTGGGCGCTGCTATTCGGCGGCAATAATGGCCTCGTCAACAAGCTCCTGATGTCTCTCGGTCTGATCCGCGCGCCGCTGCCCTTCATGTTCACCGAGACCGGCATGGTCGTAGCGCTCGCGCATGTGATGATGCCATTCATGGTGCTCTCGGTCTGGGCAGCGCTCCAGCGCGTCGACCCGCAGATCGAGAACGCCGCGATGTCGCTCGGGGCCGGCGCCTTCACCATCATCCGCCGCATCATCCTGCCGCAGATCATGCCCGGTGTGCTCTCGGGCGCGATCATCGTGTTCTCGCTGTCGGCGAGCGCGTTCGCAACGCCGGCGATCATCGGCGGTCGTAGGCTGAAGGTCGCGGCAACGCTCGCCTATGACGAGTTCCTCAACACGTTGAACTGGCCGCTCGGTGCGGCGGTCGCGGTGCTGCTGCTGCTCGCGCTGGTGCTGATCGTCGTCGGCAGCAATGCGCTGATCGAGCGCCGCTATGCCGAGGTGTTCCGATGAGGACGAACGGCCCGCTCGCGCTCACCTTTCACACGCTCTTCGTTGTCTTCATGCTGGCGCCGATCGTGGTGGTCTGCCTCGTCGCCTTCACGCCCGAGGGGTTCCTCTCGCTGCCGACCAACGGCTTCTCGCTGCGCTGGTTCAGGACGATCGCGAGCTATCCGGAATTCGTGCACGCGTTCTGGGTCAGCCTCGGGCTCGGGATGGTGTCCTCCTTCGTTGCGCTGATGTTTGCCGTGCCGGCGGCACTGGCGATTGCGCGCTACAGATTTGTAGGCCGCGATGCGCTGGCAGCGCTGTTCCTGTCGCCACTGATGATCCCGCACGTGGTGCTCGGCATCGCCTTCCTGCGCTTCTTCACCTCGCTCGGGCTCGGTGGCACCTTTGCGGCGCTGCTGATCGCCCATGTCATCGTGGTGTTTCCCTTCGCACTCCGCCTGACGCTGGCGGCGGCGACCGGCATGGATCGCTCGGTCGAGATGGCTGCGGTCTCGCTTGGTGCCGGCGGCTTTACGCTGTTTCGCCGCGTGACACTGCCGCTGATCCTGCCCGGCGTGATCAGCGGGTGGGCACTCGCCTTCATCCAGTCCTTCGACGATCTGACGATGACCGTCTTCCTGGCGGCGCCAGGCACTGAAACATTGCCGGTCAGGATGTTCCTCTATATCCAGGACAACATCGATCCGCTCGTGACATCCGTCTCAGCGAGCGTCATCGCAGTCACCATGACTGCCCTCATCCTGCTCGACCGCTTCTACGGGCTCGACCGCGTGCTCGCAGGCAAGAGCGATCCCGGGCGATAGGAGAACGCATGCACAGGGAATATGACGTCGCCGTCGTTGGCGGCGGACTGCTCGGCTCCGCCATTGCCTGGGGGCTCGGCCGGCTCGGCAAGAGCGTCGCCGTGCTCGACGAGGGCGACATCGCCAAGCGCGCCTCGCGCGCGAACTTTGCGCTGGTGTGGGTGCAGAGCAAAGGGCTCGGCATGCCCGCCTATACCGTGTGGACGGTGCGCGCGGCGCGGGCCTGGCCAATGCTTGCCGCCGAATTGAAGGATCAGACCGGCCTCGACGTCTGCCTCCAACAGTATGGCGGCTTTCATCTGACGCTCGGCGAGGACGAGTACGAGCAGCGCACCCAGCTCGTCACGCGCATGCACAACCAGGTTGGCGCGGCCGATTACAGGATGGAGATGCTGCCGGCCTCAGAGGTGAAGAAGATGCTGCCGCTGATCGGCCCGGAGGTGTCGGGCGGCAGCTTCTGTCCGTTCGACGGTCACGTCAATTCGCTCCGTACTTTTCGCGCGTTCCATACCGGCTTCAAGGCGTTCGGTATCGACTATTTTCCGGAGCGCCCGGTCTCGGCGATCACGAAGAGCGGCGGCGAATTCGGCCTGACAACGCCGCAAGGCGAAATCCGCGCCCACAAGATCGTGCTTGCCGCGGGCAATGCCAACCAGACGCTGGCGCCGATGGTCGGCCTCTTCGCGCCGATGGGGCCGACGCGCGGCCAGATCGTGGTGACCGAGCGCACCGTGCCGTTCCTGCCGCATCCGCTGACGACCATCCGCCAGACAGACGAGGGCACTGTCATGATCGGCGACAGCAAGGAAGACGAGCTCGACGATCGCGCGCTGAGACATTCGATCAGCTCCGTGATGGCGGACCGCGCGCAGCGGATGTTCCCGCATCTGGCGCGGCTCAACGTCGTCAGGAGCTGGGCCGGCATCCGAGTCATGCCGCAGGACGGCTTTCCAATCTACGACCAGTCGGAAACTCATCCCGGCGCGTTCGTCGCCTGCTGTCATTCCGGCGTGACGCTCGCCTCCAACCACGCCTTCGAGCTTGCCCGCATGGTCGCAGGCGGCGCGCTCGAGCCGGAGCTGGTCGGCGCGTTCTCAGCGTGCCGCTTCGGAGGCGAGGGCGCAACGAACGACAGTGGCTACTAGCGACTTCAGAGAAGGAGCCAAGAGGCATCCAATGTTCAGACGATCCGATCAGGACAAGCGTCCATCGTTGCAGATCTTCGTCGACGGCGTTGCCGTCGAGGCGCGCGAGGGCGATACCGTATCCGCCGCGCTGCTCGTCTCGGGGCGTGACGTGCGCCGCGCGACCGCGGTGAGCGGTGCGCCGCGGCTGCCCTATTGCATGATGGGCGTGTGCTTCGACTGCCTCGTCACCATCGATGGCGTCGGCAATCGCCAGGGCTGCCTGGTGCCGGTCGCCGCCGGCATGCAGATCGAAATTCAGAAGGGCAAAAGGGAGGTCGGCCGATGAACACGACGCCTCAGCGCGACGCTTACGATGTCGTCGTCATCGGGGCAGGGCCGGCCGGTCTTGCTGCGACCGCGACCGCGTCGGCAGCAGGCCTGTCGACGCTGCTACTCGACGAGAACCCGGGCCCTGGCGGCCAGGTCTGGCGCGCCATCGCGTCGACGCCCGTGACAGCGCGCGACCAGCTCGGCGCCGATTATTGGGCAGGTGCCGAACTCGTTGGCGAGGTGCGGTCCAGCAAGGCCGAGATTATCCATCGCGCAACCGTGTGGAGTCTCGATCGTCATCGCGAGATCGGGATTTCTGTCGGCGGCGCATCCACCTTCGTCAAGGCGCGGCGCGTCATCCTTGCGACCGGCGCGCTGGAGCGGCCGTTTCCGATTCCGGGCTGGACACTGCCGGGCGTGATGACCGCGGGCGCCGCACAGACCATGCTGAAGTCGTCGGCGCTGGTGCCTGATTGCCGCACGGTGATCGCGGGGCAGGGGCCACTGCTGTGGTTGCTCGCAGCGCAGATCCTGCGCCTTGGCGGTCGTATCGATCGCATTCTCGATACGACCGAACGCAAGAACTACCTGGCCGCGCTGCCTCACGCCTTCAGCTTCCTGACGTCGCCTTACTTTGCGAAGGGCTTTGCGATGATGCGCGAGGTGAAGGCCGAGGTACAGGTGGTGACTGGGGTCACCGAGCTTGCCGCGGCCGGCGAGGGTCGGCTTGCCAGCGTAAGCCATGTCGCAGGCAGCCGTCGCGAGACGATCCCAGCGGACCTTCTTCTCCTGCATCAGGGCGTCGTGCCCAACGTCAATCTCGCGATGGCGGCGGGCGTTGAACATCGCTGGGATGACCTGCAACTCTGCTGGTCGCCGATGCTCGATGCCAATGGCGGCACCTCGATCGAAGGCATCGCGATCGCCGGTGACGGCGCCGGTATTGGCGGCGCAAACGCCGCGGTGGTTCGCGGCCGCATCGCTGCACGGGCTGCAGTCGAGGCGCTTGCGCCTGCAGCCGCCGCGAAGCTCTCGTCGATGGCCGCGCTGCGTGCCGATCTGGCCAAAGCCGAGCGCGGTCGCGTCTTCCTCGACACGCTGTTCCGTCCCGCGCGGCAATTCCGCATTCCCGCAGGCGACACCATCGTCTGCCGCTGCGAGGAGGTGACCGCCAAGGACATCGTCGATGCCGTCGCGATCGGCGCGACGGGGCCGAACCAGCTCAAGGCCTATCGCCGCACCGGCATGGGGCCGTGCCAGGGTCGCCTGTGCGGCCTCACCGTCACCGAGCTGATGGCGGAGGCGCGCGGCAAGACGGCGCAGGAGATCGGTTACTATCGGCTGCGCGCGCCGGTGAAGCCGATCACGCTCGCCGAGCTTGCGGCGATGCCGAAGACCGACGATGACATAAAGGCGGTGGTGCGCGGATGACGAAGCTTGCGGATGCCATCATCGTGGGTGGCGGCATCCACGGATGCTCGACGGCGCTGCACCTGACGCTGGCCGGCATGAAGCCGGTGCTGATCGAGAAGGATTATGCCGGCCGTCACGCGTCCGGCGTCAATGCCGGCGGCGTGCGCCAGCTCGCGCGCCACGTCGCCGAGATCCCGCTCTCGATTCGCTCGATGGGGATCTGGGAGCGGATCGAAGAGCTGCTCGACGACGATTGCAGCTTCGAGAGCCATGGCCAGGTTCTGGTCGCGGAGAACGAGACCGAGCTTGCGGCATGCCGCGCGCGTGTCGCCGAGTTGAACGCGCTCGGCTTCACCCACGAGGAGCTGATCGACGGCGCCGAGCTGCGGAGGCTGGTGCCTGCCGTCGCCGACACCTGCCCCGGCGGTGTGGTCTCGCGCCGCGACGGCGCGGCCAATCCCGCCCAGACCACGACGGCGTTTCGGCGCAAGGCGGAGCAGCTCGGCGCAACCGTGCGCGAGGGCGTGGCCGCAAGCAACGTCCGCCGCGAGGATGGGCTCTGGCGCGTCGATGTCGGCGCTGAAACCTATGCCGCGCCGGTTCTGGTCAACGCCGCCGGCGCGTGGGCAGGGCGTATCGCCGCCGCGCTCGGCGAGCCGGTGCCGGTCGAGACCGTGGCGCCGATGCTGATGATCACCTCGCGCGTGCCGCACTTCATCGACCCCGTGGTGATCCTGCGCGGCCGCAAACTGTCCTTCAAGCAGTTCAAGAACGGCACCGTGTTGATCGGCGGTGGACATCTGGCAACGCCGGACCAGGACCGCAACGAAACGGTGCTGGACTGGCCGAGCCTCGCCATCAGCGCCCGCACCGTATTCGAGCTGTTTCCGGTGATGCGGGATGCCACCATCATGCGCGCCTGGGCCGGCATCGAAGCGAAGACAAAGGATGATCTGCCCGTGCTGGGCCCGAGCGCCCGCCATGCCGGTCTGTTCCATCAGTTCGGCTTCTCGCTGCACGGCTTCCAACTCGGCCCCGGCGCTGGCGCAGTCATGGCGGAGTTGATCGTGAACGGCGGCACCCAGACCCGGATCGGCGATCTCGCCATCGACCGCTTTCGTTCCTTCAGCTCTTAGAACCAACAAGAGGACATCATGACCATCACGCGCAGCATCCGCACGCCCATCATGCACCGCACTGTCGAGGCCAATGGCTTCGTGTTCGTCGGCGGCACGATCGCCGACGACACCTCTGTCTCGATGGGCGAGCAGACCCGCAACATCCTCGGCAAGATCGCAGGCTATCTGAAGGAGGTGGGCAGCGATGCCTCCCGCATCGTCAGCGCCTCGATCTTCGTGACCGATCTGTCGAAGAAGAAGGAGATGGACGCGGTCTGGACCGAGTTCTTCGGTGACAATCTGCCGGCACGCGCGACCGTCGGCGTCGCTGATCTCGGCGGCAGCGCGCTGATCGAGGTCGTCGTCACCGCGCTCAAGGGCTAAGGCTAAACCTCAGCCCATGATCTCCTTGACCATCGGGATCACCTTGCTGCCATAGAGCTCGATGCTGCGCATAAGCTTCTCGTGGGGCAAGGGCCCTGCGGAATATTTGAGCTGGAAGCGCGAGATGCCGAGCGCCTTCGTGGTCGCGGCGATCTTGCGCGCGACCGTCTCGGGCGAGCCGACATAGAGCGAGCCGTGATCGGCCTCGTGCACGAACTCGTCGCGGCCCATCGGCGGCCAGCCGCGCTCCTTCCCGATGCGGTCGCGCATGGTCTTGTAGTCGGCCCACAGCTCCTCGCGCGCCAGCGCATCGGTCTCTGCGACATAGCCGGGCGAATGCACGCCGATCGGCTTCACCGCGCGGCCGAATTCCTTGTAGGCGCGGTGATAGAGCTCGACATAGGACGCAAAGCGCCTGGGATCGCCGCCGATGATTGCGAGCATCAAGGGCAGATCGTAATGCGCGGCGCGCACCACCGATTCCGGGCTGCCGCCGACGCCGATCCAGGTTTTGAGCTCGCCGTGCTCGACCGGCGGATAGACGAGCTGGTTCTTCAGCGGCGGACGCAGCTTGCCGTCCCAGGTCACCGGCTTCTGGGACAGGAGTGCGGCGAACAGGTCGAGCTTTTCCTCGAACAGCTCCTCGTAACGGCGCAGGTCGAAGCCAAACAGCGGGAAGGATTCCGTGAACGAGCCGCGCCCGAGGATCACCTCGGCGCGACCGTTCGAAAGCGCGTCCAGCGTCGCAAAGCGCTGGAAGACGCGGATGGGGTCATCCGAGGAGAGCACCGTCACCGCGGAGCCCAGATGGATGCGTTTGGTGCGGGCCGCGATCGCGGCGAGCGCGACTTCCGGCGAGGAGATCGCGAAATCGGCACGGTGATGCTCGCCGAGCCCGATGAAGTCGATGCCGAGCTCGTCCGCCAGCACGGCCTCCTCGACGACGTTACGGATCACCTGCGCATGCGGCAGCGGCATGCCGCCAGCGTCCTTGGTGACGTCGCCAAAGGTATCCAGTCCGAATTCGAGCGGTGCGGTCATTGATCAGGTCTCTCGAGCATGATCCGGAAAAGTGTGAAGTGGTTTTCCGAAAGGATCATGCTCAAACAATAGCGAAGGCAGCTGCAGATCTAGTCGTCGGCTTGCCCGTCACAATACCGCTTCAGGAAATCCATGGTTTCCGTTTCGCGACCGGGCGATGCCTGTTGATGGCCGCTGCAGCTCGCATCAAGGCCCGAATTTTTCCGCCATCGCCTCGGGGGCGCGCGCCTGGAGAACGCGGCGCTTCAGCTGCTTCAGCTCCTTGATTTCGGCGACGATGGCCTCGACCGCACGCTTCTGCTGCTGGCGCAGGGTGCGCTGGTCCTTGACGGGAAGGGGTCTCTTGCCTTTCGACGTCTGGATTACCTCGCGTGCGAGCTTCCGCAGCGCATCGAGCTCTGCCTTGATTGCGTTCTTGCCTGCTGTCGTCATCTCCATGCTCCCTTGGAATTCCTCAGGCTTCGGACGCGCGGCCAGCGCTAGCGCCACATGCCCCGCATCCTGGCTCCGATATCGATCTTCGGCCCCTGCGCCGCGGTCCGCGCCGTGCCGGCTTGCGTCTTCGGCCAGGCCGTCCGCTCGAACAGAGGAACGAGCGCTTCCGGAATGAAACGGGTACGCGAGGCGTAGACGTGGCGATCGCCCGAAGCGGCCTGACCGTGCGTGAAGAAACGCTGCGGCACGATCAAATGCAAGTCGTCCTTGGCGCGGGTCATCGCGACGTAGAGCAGGCGGCGCTCCTCCTCGAGCTCGGCGCTGGTGCCAGCGCCGAGATCGGACGGCATGCAGCCGTCGACCACGTTGAGCAGGAACACCGACTTCCACTCCTGGCCCTTGGCGGAATGGATGGTGGAGAGGATCAAATAGTCCTCGTCGAGCAGGGGAACGCCGGCCTGATCGGATGTCGCATCCGGCGGATCGAGCGTGAGCTCGGTGAGGAATTTTTCGCGCGAAATATAGCCGCTTGCGATCTGCTCGAGCTGCATGAGATCGGCGCGGCGCGTCTCGGCATCCTCATGGATGCGGTCGAGATGCGGCTCGTACCAGAGGCGCGCACGCTCGAGGTCGGCGGGCCATTCCGAATAGCTGAGATTCTCGACCGTGCGAATGAAGGCGGTCCAGTCGTCGCCGGTGCGCGGCGGTGCGGGAAGTTTTGTGAGTGCGGCAAGCGGCGAGGGACTCTCCGCCATGTGGTCGAGCACGCGCTGCGCCGTTGCAGGTCCAACGCCGGGCAAGAGATGCAGGATGCGAAAGCCGGCGACGCGGTCGCGCGGGTTCTCGATGAAGCGCAGCAGCGCCAGCATGTCCTTGACATGTGCGGCGTCGAGGAATTTCAGCCCGCCGAACTTGACGAAGGGGATGTTGCGGCGGGTCAACTCGATTTCCAGCGGACCCGAATGCGAGGAGGTGCGGAACAGCACCGCCTGGTGCTTGAGCGGCGAGCCCTGCTCGCGATTGGCCAGGACCTGCTCGACGATGTAGCGCGCCTGCTCGGCCTCGTCGCGCACGGCGACGAGCTGCGGCTTGTGCGAAGAGGTGCGGTCGGTCCAGAGATTCTTGGTGAAGCGCTCCCGTGCAAGGCCGATCACGCCATTGGCGGCCGCCAGCACTGCTTGCGTCGAGCGATAGTTGCGGTCCAGCGTGATGATCTCGGCGCGCGGCGAAAAGCTTTGCGGGAACTCGAGGATGTTGCGCACGGTGGCGGCGCGGAACGAATAGATCGACTGCGCATCGTCGCCGACTACGGTGAGGCCTCGGCCCTCCGGCTTCAGCGCCAGCAGGATGGTCGATTGCAGGCGGTTGGTGTCCTGATATTCGTCGACCAGTACGTGATCGAAGCGGCCGCCGATCTCCTCGGCGATGCCAGCGTCGCTCATCATCTGCGCCCAATAGAGCAGGAGGTCGTCATAGTCGAGCACGTGCTGCGCCTGCTTGGCCTCGACATAGGCCGCAAACAGCCGCTTCAGCTCCGAAGACCAGCCCGCGCACCAGGGATAATGCTGGCCGAGCACCTTTTCGATCTCCAGCTCGGCATTGACGCAGCGGGAATAGATCGACAGGCAGGTGCCCTTCGCTGGAAAGCGGCTTTCGGTTCGCGACAATCCGCAGTCATGCCGCACCAGGTTCATCAGGTCTGCTGAATCTTCGCGGTCATGGATGGTGAAGGCCGGATCGACGCCGAGCCGCTCGGCATATTCGCGCAAGAGCCGCGCGCCGATGCCGTGGAAGGTGCCGGCCCAGCTCAAGGCATCGCGCATGATCGCGGCGTTGTTCTCGCCGAGCACTTTTCTGGCGATCCGCTCCACGCGGGCGGCCATCTCGGCGGCCGCACGGCGCGAAAACGTCATCAGCAGGATCCGGCGCGGGTCGGCGCCCGCGACGATCAAATGCGCGACCCGGTGGCCGAGCGTGTTGGTCTTGCCGGAGCCGGCTCCGGCAATGACGAGGAGGGGGCCGCCGATGGTGCTGCCACCAGCCACGCCATGCTCGACGGCGCGGCGCTGCTCGGCATTCAGCGTGTCCAGATATGTCGTAGTCGCCACGAATCGCCCCGGTGAAAGCTGCAGATTCCGCGATCCGGCCGCGATCCGCAATGCGGCTGGACGCGGTGCGATTTAGGATCTAGGGGAGAAGCTCGACCTTGGTTCCAGCCTCGTGCCCCCTAAATGACCGACCAAGATACCGACCAGTTCGAGATGCGCCGGCTGGAGTCGCTCAGCAACACCATTTTCGGTGTCGCCATGACTCTGCTCGCCTACAGCCTGCCCAAGGCCGACGAGCTCAAGACGGCGCCGACCTGGAGCGATCTCGACCATCTCTATTCCGGACGCGTGGCGGGCCTGATCCTGACCTTCGTCGTCGCCGGCGTGTTCTGGATCAGTCATCATCGTCGCCTTGCGCGCCAGCCCGAGGCCGGCCGAGGTGTGGTGCTGCTCAATCTCGTCTTCCTGCTCTCGATCATCCTGCTGCCGGTCACCAACGGACTCTATGGCAGTTACCGGCTGAGCAGTGCCGTCGCGGTGCTCTATGGCCTGCATCTGACCGCGATCGCGAGCCTCAATGCCTGGCTCTGGTGGCTTGCGTCCCGTGCCGGCCACCGTCACGAGATTGCCGGCGCGATCTTTCCAGTGCTGGTGTTCGTGCCGGGCACGCTCGTGGCAGTGGTCGCGCCGGAATATGCGCAATTCGTCTGGTTTCTCGCCTTCGGAGCGTTATTGATGCGCCGGTTCGTGAAGGGGAATCCGGCCAGAAGCGCTTGAGGACGTCATCCCTCGGCCGCTGTCGTGCCAAACCCATCGGCCGGAAGGAAAAGCTTGATCGGGCGGATTTCGTAGACCGCGCTCGGATTGACCCTGCGCAGTTCCCGCGCGGCGGCGATCGCGCCGGCCTCGTCCGAAAACTCCATGATGTAGAAACCGAGCAGTTGTTCCTTGGTTTCGGCAAAAGGTCCGTCCAGCACCATGCCCGCGCCGGGGCCGCGCAGCGTGCGGGCCTTCCCGGTCTCGTCGAGCCGTGCCGCGGGTCCGAAATGTCCCCTGGCTTTCAAGGGTTCTTGGACCTCGCGAAGCCCCTTCATGACGGCGGCGTCCTCGTCTTTCGTCCAGGACATGACCTCGCTTTCCACGTGATAGGCCAGGATGGCGTAGAGCATCGTCACCTCGCTTGTTTTCCGCCTTTGCCGGTTCAAGGACGGATGACGGCCGATGAATCCGACAATCCTCGATCTGGAAATATTTTAACCGCCCCCGCCGTCAGGACTCGCTCAGCACCTGCTTGACGAGCCGCTCGCGCAATCTGGCGAGCTCGCCGCTTGCGGTCATTTCTTCGATCACCTTTCCGACCTTCGGCACGAGGTCGCGGTGGCGTTCGTGCAGATAGTGGTAGATGTCGATACGTTCGAGTGGCGGCGAAAGCGGATAGATCCGTGCCTGCAGGTTGAGCTTGCGCACGGCGACGAGCCCGCTGAACAGATCGGTGACGATCACGTCGAAGCGGTCAGCGTCCAGCATCTGGATCAGGCTCTCAAGGTTCGTGGTCGCGGTGACGCGGCCAAATCCATGCGTGCCGTTCTCCGAGGAACCGACGCCCCGCACGATGCCGATGCTGTAGTCCTTGATCGAATCCCAGCCGGCGACGTCAAAACGAAGCTTCGTGGCGAAGACCGCCGGCTCGATATAGTTGATCGCGGGCGTCACCCGGAGCAGCGTCGGGTAATCCTTGGACAGCGTGCCGATGCGCTGGATCTCGCCGTCGAGTTCGCCTGCGCTCGAAAGCGCGAGCGCGCGTTTTCCGGGCACATCCTCGAATTCGAGCTTGATGTTCAGCCGCGCATAGACGACGCGCAGCATCTCGCCGCCGACATACTGATCGGGAATGTTGGCGATCCGCGCCAGCCGGATGACCGACTGTGCCTGTGAGGGATGGGCGAACAGCAGCAATGCGCCAACAAGACATATCCGCCACATGATGCGTCTCCCGCTCGTCCTTGCTACCACTGGATTCATGGCCCGGTGCGATCTACCGCGGATGGTGATCGGCCCTGCGAATCACAACGGCCATCCGCCACCAGTGAGGCGGGGCCTACTCCGCACTTTGACCGATGACATTTTAGCACGCATGGTGCTAGTTTGCGGAGGCTTCCTGCGGCTGGGCACAAAAATTGACCCCCACAGACGAATCATCGTCCAGGATCTAGCAGGGAGGCTGCGCCCTTGGGGCGGGTCTTCCAGGGGAGGCCGAACTGTCGAACCGCGGCAGGCCGCAACGGGCCGACGCAGGATTGTCGCCATCTCGGGGGAGTGGTGCATGGGCAACGCAGGTGAGCACGATCCCAATCGCGGCCGCGCCATTGCGCCGGCGGCCGCGAATGAGGATCTGGTACGAATAGGGGTCCCGATCGGGCCCCCGCTGCCGCGCGTCTTCTCGTGGTTTCGCAGCGGCATCGGCCTGCGCCTGCTGTCCGCCGTGCTGCTGTTCTCCTCGATCGTGACGTTGACCCTGACCGCGCTTCAGCTCTATCTCGACTACGATCGCGAGATGGGCATCATCGAGACGCGGCTCAACGAGATCGGCCGCAGCTATCTCGGCAGCCTCGGCGAGAGCCTCTGGAGCCTCGACAAAAACCAGCTCGAGCTCCAGCTCAACGGCATCATGCGACTGCCGGACATCCAAGCGGTCGAGGTCCGCGAATTCGCCGATCGTCCGAAACCGATTCGGGTGGCGGTCGGCGAAAGCGGTGGCCGAGCGGTGGTGGCCCGCGACTATCCCATCGACTACGTCATGCAAGGCGAGAAGCACAGGATCGGCACGCTGCATGTCGAGGCGACGCTGACCGACGTCTACAGGCAATTGCTGAACCGGGCCCTGATCATCCTGGCGAGCCAGGCGGCCAAGACGTTCCTCGTCTCCCTCTTCATCATCTACATGTTCCATTTGCTGGTGACCCGGCATCTCGTCGCCATTGCCGAGTTCGTCAGCAAATACACGCTGGCGCGGCCGCAGCCGCCGCTGCGCCTGGAGCGCGGGCCGACGCACGAGGTCGACGAGCTCGACAAGGTGATCGATGCGTTCAATGCCATGAGCGCGAGTCTGCAGCGTGCTTATGGCGATCTGCGGCTCGCCAATACCAATCTGGAGCGCGATCTCCAGGTCCGGCGGCGTGCCGAGGGTGATGCGCGCCGCAGCGAACAGCGCTTCCGCGACTACGCGGAAACCGCCTCCGACTGGTTCTGGGAGACCGGGCCGGATCATGTGTTCACTTATATCTCGGATCGCGCCGGCTCCTTCGGGATGGCGCGCGATCTCGTGATCGGCAGGCGGCGTCCCGACGGCGCAATCGATCGGGAGACCGAGCCGCAGAAATGGCGCGACCACATGGCTGCGCTGGAACGCCACGAGCCGTTCCGCAAGTTCGAGTATCGCGGCCGCGATGCAACCGGACGCATCAGGCATTTCAGCGTCAACGGCCGGCCGGTGTTCGACGCCGACGGTCGCTTCCTGGGGTATCGCGGCTCGACCACCGACCTCACCGACCAGCACGAGACCGAGGAGCGGCTGCGGCAATCGCAGAAGATGGATGCGATCGGCCAGCTCACCGGCGGCGTCGCGCATGATTTCAACAACGTGCTGACGGTCATCACCGGGACGATCGAGATCCTTCAGGAGGGCCTTGCGGACAAGCCGCAGCTTGCCGCGATCGCGCAGCTCATCGACGACGCGGCGACGCGCGGCGCCGAGATCACCTCCCAGCTCCTGACCTTCGCGCGGCGCCAGCCGCTCGACCCGCGGGAGATCGACGTCAACGGCCTCGTGGTCGAGACCGCGCGGCTGCTCAAGCCGATCCTCGGCGAGCACATCGAGATCGACGCCGAACTCGCTGACGATGCGTGGTTCGCGATGGCCGATCCGTCGCAGCTTTCCTCGGCGATCGTCAATCTCGCCGTCAACGCGCGCGACGCCATGCCGGGCGGCGGTAAGCTCACGCTTCAGACCGCCAATCGCGTGCTCGACGGCGTGGGCGAGTCCGGTGATCGCGAGATGGAGCCCGGCGAGTTCGTGATGATCGCGGTGGCCGATAGCGGCCATGGCATCCCCGCCGACATCCGCGACCGCGTGTTCGAGCCGTTCTTCACCACCAAGGGCGTGGGCCGCGGCACCGGGCTTGGGCTCAGCATGGTCTACGGCTTCGCCAAGCAGACCGGCGGCACGGTCGCGATCGACAGCGAGGAAGGTCGCGGCACGGTGGTGAAGCTGTTTCTGCCGCGCTCCGTCGGCCGGATGGCGAGCCAGGCCGGGCCCGTGGCCGCGCCCAGCGTGCCGCGCGGGCACGAGACGATCCTGGTGGTCGAGGACGATCCCCTGGTGCAGGGCTATGTGATCGCCCAGCTTGGCAGTCTCGGCTATCGGACGCTGGTTGCCAGCGATGGCGCGGCCGCGCTCGCGCTGGTCGGGCAGGGCATCAAGTTCGATCTCTTGTTCACCGACATCATCATGCCCGGCGGCATGAACGGACGGGAATTGGCCGAAGCGATCCGCGAGCGCCGTCCCGATGTGAGGGTGCTCTATACGTCAGGCTATACCGACGACGCCATCGTGCATGAGGGGCACCTCGATCCCGGTATCGCGCTGCTGAGAAAACCATACCGGAAGTCGGAGCTGTCGCAGATGATCCGCGAAGTGCTGACCGGCGGCCTGCCGCATTGATCCCGGCGCAAGACGACCGGCTTGTGCGCGAAAAACAAAAGGCGCGGCGGGGAAAACCCCGTCGCGCCCGATCTGTTGTCTCGCTGGTCCAGGGCTGAGAGCGCCCCGTTGCCAGGCTTCACGTCAAAGCCTAGCGGGCGATCCCAGCGAGGTGACAGCGCTTGAGATAAGACACTGGATCACCTCCTTTCGTTGGTTTCGGGAGACTCAATATAGGTCGAGATCGCGCGGCTGTTAAGGGGCGGAATTGTTGCCGCTGGCCGGGAATAAATCGCCAGCTCTGATGATCTCGTCGCGTGCTCAGTCGTCGTCTTCATCCGCGGCGGCGACGGCCGCGCCGTCCGTCTCTGCAAAACCCGCCTGCAAAACCTCCTCGCGCTTGTGGCGCAGGTGGGCGCGCAGGATGTGGGCGAGGCCCGTGCCGTCACGCCGCTGGAGCGCATTGAGGATCGCTTCGTGCTCCCTGACGGCGAGTGCCCAGCGCCGCGGCGTCATCGGCGTGACGTAGCGCGCGCGGCGAATGCGTGCCGTCACGGAATTATAGAGACTTGCGAGCACGGGATTGCCGGCTGCGGTGACGATGGCTTCGTGGATGGTGCGATTGCAGCGGTAGTACTGGATCAGATCGCCATCGCGATAATGCTGCGCCATCGCCGTTTGCGCGGCGCCAATCTCGTCGACCTCGTCCTCGGTGATGCGCTCGCAGGCGAGTTCGCCGGCGAGCGCCTCGAGGCCCTGGCAGACCTCGAAGAGGTCGCGCATATCCTTGTCGGTCAGCTTGGCCGCTCGCGAGCCGCGATGGGGCAGCAGTTGCACGAGGCCCTCCGCGGCGAGCACCTTGAGCGCCTCGCGCAGCGGCGTGCGCGAGATCTGGAGCCGCTCGCACAGTTCGCGCTCGGGTATCCGCGCGCCCGGCGGGATTTCGCCGTCGAGCAGGATGGCACGGATGCGGCTGACGACGTCCTCATGAAGCATGGGACAAGGCTCTATTTTGAATGCAAAAGTGAGTTTATAGACTTAAATATACAAAGTTCCAGCTTGAAAATCCCATATTTTGCATTCAAAAATGTAAAAAACAAAAGGGATGTGAGGAAATGGACCTCCAAGTCGCAGAGGCGGAACACCTCGTTTTCGAACGTGGGGACGGCATCGGGCGGATCATTTTCAACCGCCCACAGGCCCGCAACGCCTTCACCTTCGCCATGTATGAGCGGCTAGCCGCGATTTGCGAAGAAGCGAACAGCGATCATTCCATCAAGGTGCTGGTGCTGCGCGGTGCAGGCGACAAGGCCTTCGCCTCGGGCACAGACATCAATCAGTTCCGCGAATTCAGGACGCCGCAGGACGCGCTCGATTACGAGAACCGGATCGATCGCGTGCTCACCACGCTCGAGCAATGCCGGGTGCCGACGATCGCGGCGATCAACGGCTTCTGCACCGGCGGAGGGGCGGGGATCGCGGCGGCCTGCGATCTGCGCATCGGCACGAAGAGCGCGCGTATCGGATTTCCCATTGCGCGAACGCTCGGCAATTGCTTGTCGATGTCCAATGTCAGCCGTCTCACCGCGCTCATTGGGGCTGCGCGCGTCAAGGATCTGATCTTCACCGCGCGCCTCGTTGACGCCGCGGAAGCCGCAAGCCTCGGTCTGCTCAGCGAAATCGTCGAGGATGGTACGGCACTCGACAAGCGTGCCGACGAGGTCGCGCGCCTGCTCGCCAGCCACGCGCCGCTGACGCTGAGCGCGACGAAGCAGGCGGTGGCCCGCTTGCAAAAGCGGCTGACGCGGGAGGAGGGCGAAGACCTCATCCTGATGTGTTACACGAGCCAGGATTTTCGCGAAGGGCTCGATGCTTTCCTCAACAAGCGCGCCCCGCAATGGCGCGGCCAATAGGACGAGCCGATGAAAAAGGATCAATCGCACTCCACCGCTCGTCCCTCGGGACCGCTGGCCGGCCTCAAGGTGATCGATCTCACCCATGTCATGGCCGGACCGACCTGCACGCTGATGCTCGCCGACATGGGCGCCGACGTCATCAAGATCGAGAAATGGCCGAACGGCGATGACACCCGCCATTCGGTGCCGCCGAAGATCGGCGACGAGGCCGCCTCCTTCCTGATGATGAACCGCAACAAGCGCGGCATCGTGCTGGATCTGAAGACCGCGGGCGGCAAGGAGGTGCTGCGACGGCTGATCGCGAGCGCCGACGTGCTGGTCGAGAATTTTGCGCCGGGCGCCATGGAGCGCCTCGGCTTCGGCTACGAGGACCTGCACAGAGAGTTTCCGGCGCTGATCTATTGCTCGCTTTCGGGCTTTGGCCGCACAGGTCCTTACAAGCACCGTCGCGGTTTCGATCTCGTCGCGCAGGCGATGAGCGGCATCATGAGTTTTACCGGCGAACGCCCCGACGGTCCGCCGGTGAAATGCGGGCCGCCGCTGTCCGATATCACTGCCGGCCTGCTCGCGAGTATGGGGATCCTTGCGGCCTACACGCATCGCCTGAAGACCGGCGAGGGGCAGTGGGTCGAGACCTCCCTCTATGAAGCAGCCCTGGTGCAGACCTATTGGCAATCGACGATTGCGCTGGCCGCGGGCACCGCGCCGCGCGCGATGGGCTCGGCGCATCCGCTCAACGCGCCGTATCAGGCCTTTGAAGCCTCCGACGGCTGGCTGGTAGTCGGCGGCGCCAACAAGAAGCATTGGCTGTTGATGCTGGAGGCGCTGGGCGCGAGCGAGCTCGCCGCCGATCCGCGCTTCGTCACCGGTGCCGACCGCATGGCGCATCTCAAGCAGCTCGAGGAGGTTTTGAGCGAACGCTTCCGCACCGGGACGCGGGCGCATTGGCTCGCGGCGCTGGATGAGAAGGGTGTGCCGTGCGGACCCGTGCACGACATGCTGGAAGCCCTGAGCGATCCGCAGACGCTGGCGCGCGAGATGGTCGTCGAGGTCGAGCATTCAACGCTCGGTCCGGTGAAGACCATCGGGCTACCCGTCAAGTTCTCGGAGACGCCCGGCAAGGTCCGTTCCGGCGCGCCCGTCTATGGCGAGCACACGCGCGAGGTGCTGGCGGAATACGGGTTCGACGAACAACAGATCGAAGCGCTGGAAAAACAGGGCGCAATCGTATCGGCGTCCACACCGCGCGAGGAACGAGTCGCCTGACCGGGCGTCGATACGACAAACAAGAACAACAGCCAAAAAGGCAAAAAATCGGAGGACATCATGCGTAGCACGTCAACATTTCTGCTTTCCGCAGCCGCGGTCATCCTCGCCGGCACGGTGCCGGCACTTGCGGCCTGGCAACCGCAGAAGCCGATCGAGTTCGTCGCCACGGCCGGGCCGGGTGGCGGCACCGACAATCTTGCGCGCGCGGTGCAGAACATCATCACCAAATACAAGCTGACGGAGCAGCCGATCGTCGTCGTCAACAAGGGCGGTGGCAGCGGTGCCGAGGGCTATGTCTACGGCAAGGTCTCCGCAGGCGATCCCTACAAGGTCATTTTCGGCACGTCGAATGCGTGGCAGCAGCCGCTCGTCTCCAAGGTCGCCTTCAACTACACCGACCTCACTCCCATTGCGGCGATGGCGCAGGACGAGTTTTTGCTCTGGGTCAAGCAGGACGCGCCCTACAAGACCGCGGGCGACTATCTGAAGGCGGCGGCATCGAGCGAATTCAAGATGGGCGGCGCGCAGTCAAAGGACACCGACGAGGTGCTGACCCGCATGATCGAGAAGGCCGGTCACGTCAAACTGACCTACATCCCCTTCAAGAGTGGCGCCGAGGCCGCCGTGCAGCTCGCTGGCGGGCACATCGATTCCCACGTCAACAATCCCAGCGAAAGCCTCGGACAATGGCGCGGCGGAACGCAGCGCCCGCTCTGCGCCTTCAGCCCGAAGCGGCTGCCGCAGGGTCCGAAGATCACCGCGACCGAAGGCTGGAGCGACGTTCCGACCTGCGTCGAGCAGGGCCTCGACATCAAGCAATATGAGCAGCCGCGCACGGTGTGGCTGCCTGGCAAGGTCACGCCAGACCAGACCGCGTTCTATGTCGACCTCATGAAGAAGGTGCAGGCGACGCCGGAATGGAAGGACTACATCGAGAAGACCTCCCAGGTCGACACGTTCCTGACCGGCGGCGACTTCGACAAGTTCATCAAGGAGGACCTCGAGCACCTCAAGCAGGTGGCGAGCGAGCAGGGCTGGCTCATCAAGTAAAAAGGCTAAGCTGCAATCCTGATGTCTCGTATCGGACTGGAGTCCTCGATGATATCGCGCCGCGCTCTTGAACTTTCGACCGCCATCCTCACCGGCAGCTTTGGTGTGGCGGTTGTCGTCTCCAGCCTCGACAACGGCATCGGATGGTCGAGCGCGGGTGTCGACGCCGGCACGTTTCCGTTCCTGACCGGTGTCATCATCGTTCTTGGCAGCCTCTACAATCTGGTGCGTGGCGCATTGCCGGCCGTGACGCTCGCGAGCGTTCCCGTGGCGATCACACCGACCGAGCTGCGCCGGCTCGCAAGCCTGTTCGTTCCGGCCGCGATGTTCGTTGCGGCCATCCCGCTGCTCGGGATGTATCTCGCCTCGGCCATCTATATCTTCGCGGTGCTCGCGATCCCCAGATATCAATCCGTGCCGCGTGCGCTCGCCATGGCGGCGGCGACAGCGCTCGCGCTCTACGTGGTGTTCGAGCGCATGTTCCAGGTCACGCTGCCGCATGGCGCGCTCGCCGCCGCGTTCGGGTTCTGACGGAGAAGCCAATGGATAATCTCCAGGAACTCCTGCACGGCTTCACCATCGCGGTCACGGTGCCGCATCTGGTGCTGATGGTGATCGGCGTGCTGCTCGGCATTCTCGTGGGCGTCCTGCCGGGGCTGGGTGCGCCGAATGGCGTGTCGCTGCTCTTGCCGCTGACCTTCGGCATGCAGCCGGTGTCGGCGATCATCCTCCTCTCCAGCATGTATTGGGGCGCGCTGTTCGGCGGCTCCGTGACCTCGATCCTGTTCAACATCCCCGGGGAGCCATCGTCGGTGGCGACCACCTTCGACGGCTATCCGATGGCACGCGACGGACGGCCGACGACGGCACTCGCCACCGCCTTCGGCTCGGCCGCGTTCGGCGCGCTGGTCGGCGTCATCCTGATCACCTTCCTGGCCTCATGGGTGGCGCAGGTCGCGCTCGCCTTCGGGCCGCCGGAATATTTTGCGGTCTATTTCCTCGCCTTTGCGAGCTTCGTCGGCATGGGCGGCGCGGCGCCGATCAAGACCGTCGTGGCGCTCGCGATCGGTTTTGCGATCGCTGCGATCGGCATCGACACCGTCTCCGGCAGCGTGCGCCTCACCATGGGCGTCGACGAGCTCGTCAAGGGTGTGAGCTTCGTCGTCGCGGTCATGGGCCTGTTCGGCATCGGCGAGCTCCTGGTCGCCGTCGAGGAGGAGGTTCATGCCCGCGCGGTCTCCTCGAAGATCGACTGGGGCGAGGTGTTTCGCGCGGTGGCGCGCCTGCCGCGGCATGGCATTGCCTTGCTGCGCAGTGCTGCGATCGGATGCTGGATGGGGATCACGCCGGGCGGGCCGACGGCGGCGTCCTTCATGAGCTACGGCATCGCCCGGCGCTTCTCACGCCGCGGCCGGCATTTCGGCACCGGCGAGGTCGAAGGCATCATCTCGCCGGAGACGGCCGATCATGCGGCGGGCACCAGCGCATTGTTGCCAATGCTCTCGCTCGGCATTCCTGGCTCCGCCACTGCGGCAGTGATGATGGGTGGGCTGATGATCTGGGGGCTCAATCCCGGACCGATGCTGTTCGTCGACCAGAAGGATTTCGTCTGGGGCCTGATCGCCTCGATGTATGTCGGCAACATCGTCGCCGTCGCGCTCGTCCTGCTCACCGTGCCCGTCTTTGCCGCCCTGATGCGCATCCCCTTCGTCGTCATCGCGCCGCTGATCGTGATCATCTGCGTCGTCGGCGCCTATTCGGTGTCGAACTCCTATCTCGACGTGGTCATGATGCTCGGCTTCGGGATCGTCGGCTATCTCTTCAAGAAGCTGTTCTATCCCTTGGCACCATTGGTGCTCGCGATCGTCATCGGCGACAAGGCGGAGGACGCATTCCGGCAGTCGATGCTGATGTCCAAGGGCTCGCTCGGAATTTTCTTTGCCAACCGGCTGGTGACGTGTCTGGTGGTGGCCGGCATTGCGCTGTTGCTGCTTCCGCTCGTGCTGCAGCTCACGCGTCTCTGGCGCAAGCCCACGTCCATTGCCGAGACGACAAGCCAGGAAAAGGTGATCATATGAACGCAAAGCCGCTTGTCGCATTGGCGATGGGAGATCCCGCCGGCATCAGCCCGGAGCTGACAGCCAGGCTCGCGGCGCTCGACGACATCCGCGCCCGTGCCCGGCTCGTCGTGATCGGCGACCGCCGCATCTTCGACGAGGGCGCGCGCGTCGCCGGCGTTACTCCAGAGCTGAAGACGGTGGAGCAGGGCGCTGATTTTCGCGCGGCGGAGGGCGATGCGCTGTTTGTCGATTTTGGCCATCTCGCCCCCGCGGAGGTCGAACGTGGTGTTGCGAGCCTTGCCGGGGGCAGGTTCGCGCTGGCAAATTACCGCCACGCGCTCGAGCTTGGCCGCGATGGCCGCGTCGATGCGGTCTGCTTCACCCCGTTCAACAAGCAGGCGATGCGGCTTGCGCGCGCCGACTATGACGACGAGATTGCGTTCTCGGCGGAAGTCGCCGGGCTCAAGACCGCGGCGAGCGAGTTCAATGTGCTGGGCCAGCTCTGGAACGCGCGGGTCACCTCGCACATTCCGCTGAAGGACGTCGCGGCGCGATTGTCCGTTGAGCGCATCCATCGCGCACTGAAACTGACCGACAGCTGCATGCGCAACGCCGGCTTTGCGCGGCCGCGCATTGCGGTCGCCGGGCTCAACCCGCATGCCGGCGACGGCGGCAATTTCGGTCGCGAGGAGATCGACATCATCGCGCCCGCGGTCGAAGTCGGCCAGCGCGAGGGTATCGCCGCCGAGGGGCCGTTCCCGGCTGACACGGTGTTTCTGCGTGCAAAGAACGGTGCCTTCGATGCGGTGCTGACGATGTATCACGACCAGGGACAGATCGCGATGAAGCTCATGGGCTTTGATCGCGGCGTAACCCTCCTCGGGGGCTTTCCGTTTCCGATCTGCACGCCCGCACACGGCACCGCCTACGACATCGCGGGCCAGGGGATCGCGTCCACCGGCGCCAGCCGCGCCGCTCTCCTGCTCGCCGCCGAGATGGCCGGCCGTCGCGGCAGGGCGGAGGAGGTGCGGGCCGCAGCGTCCTGACATGGCGGCGCGCGATGGAGCTCGGCTGTTCGCAACGCCAAAAGGCGGGGTCTGGACGGTTGAGGCGCCCGGCGCGGCGTGTTAGGGGATGCCTCAATGCGGGTGTAGCTCAATGGTAGAGCAGCAGCCTTCCAAGCTGAATACGAGGGTTCGATTCCCTTCACCCGCTCCAATGATTTCAATGACTTAGCCTGCGAGTGCGCCTAAATTCCAACAAGTCGGGCTGAACGCTTCCGACCAAGTTCTGGCGGCCTGTTCGCGATGGTTCGTGCCATGAAGGTCGAGTTCAATCTCGGGCGAGTGCTCAGGCATTCTGGCCGCGCTTCTTGATGCGCTTCAACTGGGCCATCTGCGTGATGCTGGGCTTCGACGTTCTGATGCTGAAGGGCGCTGCTGCAACCGCAATTGGCTGGGCAGGACACTCGCTTGTAGCTGTCAGCCCATAGCGACTTCTGACGAAGCTCTCCCCGCAACTGCAACGACGGATTTTCTCGCACCAGATTTCCTCAACGGAGGCGGTCGCGCGCATCCCGCAGTTCTCACACTCCCCAAAGGACCGAGAAGCCGATGAGGCCCAGACAAAAAGAAAGACCGCCTGCGTTGCCACAAGCGGCCCAAGTCTAGGGAGGAAACGCCCAAGGAGGGCGTGCGATAGCGGGAGCGCTACCGCACGCCCTGTAGATAAGACGATCGCGATCGCGGCTCAATTGGAACTCGGCAAGTATCGGTCATCCAAACGGGTAACGGACCTATACAAAGGTTTACGTGCCCGCCCTTACAGCCGATCCGTCTCGGCTCACGTCTGCTTAGTGTCAAACGCCATCCGGAACTGCCCCCTTTGCGTCATGAAGAACTGCCCCCACCCTCGGGTTCATGATGTCGGTTGAAGGTTGGCTCCGCCGCTGACGGGACGGAGGGAGGCGGAGCCGACCGGAGGGCCGTCAGCGGCGGGCGGCTTGATGAGGCCGCTCTTTCGCTTGGCGCGGAGCCGGTAGCTGTCGCCGCGGATGGTCAGCACGTGGCTGTGGTGCAAGAGCCGGTCGAGGATCGCGGTGGCGACCACTGGATCGGCGAACACTGTGCCCCATTCGGCAACGCTGCGGTTCGACGTGATCAGCATGGCGCCGGTTTCGTAGCGCCGGCTGACCAGCTGGAAGAACAGATGCGCCGCGTCAGGCTCCAGCGGCAGATAGCCGAGCTCGTCGACGATCAGCAGCTTTGGCTTCGCCAGCGCCAGCAGTTTCTCGTCCAGGCGCCGCTCGCCATGCGCCTTGGCGAGGCCAGCGACCAGCGTCGTCGCCGTGGTGAACTGCACCGTGTATCCGGCCAGGATCGCCTCTCGCCCGAGCGCGATCGACAAGTGCGTCTTGCCAACGCCCGGCGGGCCGAGCAGCAGCACGTTCTCGCCGTTGGCGATCCATCGTGACGCGGCCAGGTCGCGGATCTGCTTCGGATCGATCGACGGCTGCGCCTCGAAGTCGAAGCCCGCCAGCTCCTTCACGGCCGGGAAGTGTGCGAGTTTCAGCGCCATCTCGATACGGCGATGATCCTTGCGCGCGATCTCGCGCTCGCACAGCAGGATCAGCGTCTCACGCGCCGACAGGTTCGCGCGCGCCGCCTCGTCGAGCAGGTTGTCGAGTTGGTCGCGGATGCCGGAGAGCTGCAATCGCGCCAGCATGGCCTCGAGCCGATCGATCGGTACTTCGGTAGCCTTCTTTGTGCGCGCCATCAGAAGCTCCCTCCGATCGCTGCTTCGTATTCGGC
>NZ_JBANBA010000310.1:0-513 GCF_059803475.1 Bradyrhizobium sp. UFLA05-89
GGCGCAATTTTGCGACCGCCTGGACCGCTGCCGATCGCGAGGAGCAGTTGGTACGGCGCGGGCGTTACGTCGAGTTCAACCTGCTCTACGACCGCGGCACCATCTTCGGGCTCAAAACCGGCGGCAACGTGGATTCGATCCTGTCCTCGCTGCCACCGGAAGTGAAATGGCCATGACGTCGATGAAGACCGCAAAGCCCCTCCCCCGCGCCATGCTGATCGACATGGATGATACCATCCTGTCGGCCTATGGCCGTCCGGAGATCGCCTGGAACACGATCGCAACCGAGTTCGCGGCCGAGCTTGCACCGCTGCCGCCGGAGCAGGTCGCAGCAGCCGTTCTGACGTTTGCGCGGAATTTCTGGGCCAATGCGGAAGCCGCCTGGCGGCTCAAGCTCGGCGAGGCCCGGCGCCTGACGGTGAAGGGCGGCTTCGCCGCGCTCGCCGCAAGCGGGCACCGCGCCCTGCCCGACGATCTCGCCATTCGCCTGGCCGACCGCTTCACCACCTATCG
>NZ_JBANBA010000311.1:0-511 GCF_059803475.1 Bradyrhizobium sp. UFLA05-89
CAGCGAGGGGGCCGGCTGGAGCCGACGGCGGCGACGCGGCGCCCCACAACGCAGGCGACGCTGCCGTCGGCGGACCATGCGGCGGAGATCGCGCGTTTGCAGCGGGAGAACGAGCGGCTGCGCATGGAGCGCGATATTTTAAAAAACTGTCCGGCACCGTGGCGCGCCTGTGCGGCTTAGAAACGGCCTTGTGTTATTGTCGCGGCTGGGAGGGTAGCGGCCGTTAGATTATTGGAGGCACAATCCCCGTTAAAAAACGTGGTCCATGGGTGCATGCGAACTTGAGAGTGGTGACGTCGCCCTGGCGGCGATCCCGATTAGGAAGATGACGATTGGCATAGCCCAGACCCTCCTGCTCGTCATTGATTGGAGGACTGCCATGCCCAAGAAGACGACCGGCGACCGACCGGAACTGAAGTTGGTCAACGTCGGGACCGCCGCCATCGACATCGGATCAAGGATGCACATGGCCGCGGTGAACCCTGCTTGCACCGACGAGCCGGTGCGCTCT
>NZ_JBANBA010000312.1:0-506 GCF_059803475.1 Bradyrhizobium sp. UFLA05-89
GAGCGATCTGTTCCGTCGCGTGTTCGAAAGCGTTTTGCGCCGCTGCATCGAGGAGCGACTGGTCGGCGGTGAGGGATTTGCCGTTGATGCAAGCCTGATCAAAGCCGATGCCAACCGGCAGAATGGGATCGAAGGCGACAAGGGGCTTCCCCCGGAGGCCGCCGGTCGGGCGATCGACGAGTATCTGGCCGTCCTCGATGATGCCGCGTTTGGAGCTGCGACCGAGGTCACGCCGAAGTTCGTGTCACCCTCAGATCCAGCGGCGCGATGGACCGGAGCCCATGGCGGTCAGGCCTTCTTCGCCTATTCAACCAACTATCTGATCGACGTTGAGAATGCGATCATCGTCGATGTCGAGGCAACCACGGCCATCCGGCAGGCAGAGGTATTGGCCGCCAAGCGCATGATTGAGCGCTCGCTGGAACGGTTCGATCTCTATCCGAGCCAGCTCCTCGGCGACAGCGGCTATGGCTCGGCCGAGATGCTGGCCTGGCTGGTCTATGAGC
>NZ_JBANBA010000031.1:0-84775 GCF_059803475.1 Bradyrhizobium sp. UFLA05-89
TGATCACGGCGTTCGAGGGGTGTCCACACCCTCACCGCCGCTTACCCCAGTCGCCGCTTACCCCATAGCATCTGGATCACCCGCTTTCCGGGTGATGACACCGTCGACGTTGGTGATCGCCTACATTCCCAACGTCGTCCTGGCTTTCGCCAGCACGACACCGAAGATTCGACGCAACGCGCTGCCAAATGCCCGGCCTACGACGCCCGCACCTGCCAGAATCTCAGGGTACGCCGGGCATTCTCCGGTGTCATTCGTCCAAAATGGCCCCTCGCCTTCGCAAGATCGGCGGGCTTCATCTTGCCGGTGGCGTAGCGGCTTTCCAGCACGACGCTGGTGGTCTCCCAGCTCAGCAGCGCCGCTCGGCAGGGCACCAGCAGGCCGTCATCGCGCAGGCTCTGCATCAAGGGCCGGATCACCTCGACGGTGGAGCCGGATAATGCTGCCAGCGCAGCGACGGTTTCCTCATAGCGTCGCTGCGCGGCAAAGCCGAGCAGTGTTGCCTCGTTGAGCTGGCCGGTCTCCTTGAGCTTTGCGACGGCGCGTCTGGCGCCGACGAAATCACGGATCCCCGACATCTCGCGATCGACGCCGGTGGCGACGCTCGCGATGGCGTTCTGGATCTCTTCGAACAGATGCGGCGGGGCGCGTGACAACAGGCGCGTGCGAACCGCGTCGGTCGCCGAGCGCAGCAATTGTCGGCGCAGGTCCGAGGGCAGATCGACGCGCACGCCGACGCTCACGGTCAGTTCGGGGTCCTGTTCGGCCTGCCCGACGATGACGGCAAAGCCGCTCGCAGAAAGCCGGGCGCCGGGATTGGCGGCAAGGCGTCGGCTGACGCTCGGATAGCGGCGTGCCAGAAGCGCGTCGGTGACGATTTCCTTCAGCCACCAGCGGCCGGCGACCGCGAGCAGATGCTGCTCGCCCTTGGTGGCCGCAATGTTGAGCAATTCGGCCTCGTCGAGGCGGGCCGATTCCTGAAGCACGGGGCCGGCGATCCTGATCTCGTCATTGCCGGCAAGGCGGCGGATCACGGACGGCGGCGCTTGTGCGACCGGTGCAAGCTGCGCGCTGATCTCGGCGAGCGCGACGCGCGCGCCCATGTCGGCGATCGAGCGCAGCTCGATGGTCTTGATCAGCCGCTCGAGCACGTCGTCGAACAGCGCAATCTGCTCGTCATTGAAGCTGCCGGCGGAGGACAGGAACAGGTCGGTGACGCGCCGCGCCGTTTCCAGACGCTTCTCGTCCGAGCCGGCGCGAATCGCACCTTCGACTTCGTCGATGATCGATGGCTGGGCCTGCGGCATGAAGCGTTGCTCGTCCTGAGCCGGTTCGAAGAAGCTTGTTCTAAGCAACCGCTATCATTAGAGGCGAGCACTGAACGTTTCGTAAACCATCGGTGGGATGGCTGCGGCCGAGTAGCTTCAGCGAGATGTCGCCGCGGAGGAACTGCGCTCCCTCTCCCGCTTGCGGGAGAGGGGTGGGGAGAGGGTGTCTCCGCAATCGTGAACCCCCAAGAGGAGAGAGCCCTCACCCGGCGCTCCGCGCCGACCTCTCCCGCAAGCGGGAGAGGTGAACGACCGGGGCGCTTATTCCCCTTCCCCGTTCCAGCCACAGGTCCTGAGCCGCTCCTGCATGTGCGGCGGCGCCGGCGCGAGGACGTGCACTGGCTCCTTGTTGCGGGAGATCGGGACCACGATCTCGCGCGAATGCAGATGCAGCCGTGGCTCGCCGAAGCGCGGGCCATTGCCGTAGATGTTGTCGCCGACGATCGGCCAGCCCTGCGCCGCGCAATGTACCCGCAATTGATGGGTGCGGCCGGTAACCGGTTCCATGGCGAGCCAGGTCAGGCCCTCGCCGCGGCCCATCACCATCCAGTTGGTGATCGCTTTCTGGCCTTCCGGGTCCGGCTTCTGCCACCAGCCGCGCTCGGCATTGAGGCGGCCGAGAGGTAAGTCGATCGTGCCTTCGTCCTCGGCCGGCCCGCCCTCGACCACGGCCCAATAGGTCTTGCCGATCTTGCCGTGCTTGAACAACAGGCCGAGCGAGGCGGTGGCCTTGCGATGGCGCCCAAGTACCAGGCAGCCCGAGGTGTCCTTGTCCAGCCGGTGGGCCAGCACCGGCGGCCGTGGCAGGCCGAATCGCAGCGCATCGAAGGAAGCTTCCAGGTTGGCCCCGCCCTTGGGGCCGCGATGCACGGGGAGGCCTGCCGGCTTGTCGATCACCAGCATCAGCCCGTCGCGGTGAAGCACGCGCGCCAGAATTTCATCCGCGGTCAACTCGGGAACATCGAGCAATATCAGGACTTTCGTTGGAGACTTTCGTTTAGGAGCCGGAACGGCTAACACGCCATCATGAACGATACCACCGACACCCCCAAACTGAGCTGGTGGCGCCGCCTGTCCAACGGGCTCAAGCGCACGTCGGCCTCGCTCGGGACCGCGGTCGCCGACCTCGTCACCAAGCGCAAGCTCGACCGCGCCATGCTCGACGACATCGAGGACGTGCTGCTGCGCGCCGACCTCGGCACCGAGGTTTCGGTGCGCATCGCGGACGCGGTCGGTGCGGGACGCTACGACAAGGCGATCTCGGCGGATGAGGTGAAGGACGTCGTCGCCACCGAGGTCGAGAAGGTGCTGGTTCCGGTTGCAAAAGCGCTCGAGATCGATGCGGTGAAAAAGCCCTTCGTCATCCTCGTGGTCGGCGTCAACGGCTCCGGCAAGACCACGACCATCGGCAAGCTGTCCGCGAAATTCGCCTCCGAAGGCCGCAAGGTGATGCTGGCGGCCGGCGATACGTTTCGTGCAGCCGCAATCGAGCAGCTCAAGATCTGGGGCGAGCGCACCAGGACGCCGGTCATATCAGGCGCGCAAGGTTCGGATTCGGCTAGCCTCGCCTTCAATGCGCTGACGGCGGCGAAGGAGCAGGGAACTGACGTGCTCCTGATCGACACCGCAGGCCGCTTGCAGAACAAGGCCGAGCTGATGAACGAGCTTGAAAAGGTCGTGCGCGTGATCCGCAAGGTAGATAGCTCGGCGCCGCATGCGGTGCTCCTGGTGCTGGACGCCACCGTCGGTCAGAACGCGCTGTCGCAGGTCGAGGCGTTCCACCGCACCGCTGGGGTCACGGGGCTCGTGATGACGAAGCTCGACGGCACCGCGCGCGGCGGAATTCTGGTGGCGCTCGCCGAGAAATTCAAACTGCCGGTGCATTTCATCGGCGTCGGCGAAGGCGTCGACGATCTCGCGCCGTTCACCGCGCGCGATTTTGCCCGCGCGATCGCCGGAATTGAGAGTTGAAATGGACAAGACCCAGCCGCATCCGCTGTTCAAGCTGGCAACCGAGCTCGGCCCGCTGCTCGTGTTCTTCTTCGTGAATTCAAGATTCAACCTGTTCGCGGCGACCGGCGCGTTCATGGTCGCAATCGTGGCGGCGATCATCGCTTCCTACGTGGTGACTCGCCACGTGCCGATCATGGCGCTGGTCACCGGCGCGATCGTGCTGGTGTTCGGCACGCTGACACTGGTGCTGCACGACGAGACCTTCATCAAGGTCAAGCCGACCATCATCTACGGCCTGTTCGCAGCGGTGCTCGGCGGCGGACTGTTGTTCGGCCGCTCCTTCATCGCCATCATGTTCGACCAGATGTTCAACCTGACGCCGCAGGGCTGGCGCATCCTGACCTTCCGCTGGGCGCTGTTCTTCGCCGGCATGGCGGTGCTCAACGAAATCGTCTGGCGCACCCAGAGCACGGACTTCTGGGTCAACTTCAAGGTTTTCGGCGTGACGCCGCTGACGATGATCTTCGCGATCGCGCAGATGCCGCTGACCAAGCGTTACCACATTGCGCCAGTGTCGCTGGAGGCGAGCGAGGCCGAAGCGGGAGATGTGCGGAAGCGGTAGGCTGGCCACACATTCAACCGTCATCGCCCGACTTGATCGGGCGATCCAGTACTCTGAGACGTCCGTGGTGAATCGATAAGCCGCGGCGTACTGGATGGTCCGGTCAAGTGTTTAGACCGGACAGATCACTCAAGCCGGGGGCATGACAGCGGGTATGCGGGGTTGGATTCTCACTCGCACTGACGACGGCGTCAGCTTCCCGTCTTCAACGCCTTCTCGAGCTGCGGCAGCAGCACGCTCTGCAAATTCTCCCGCGTGATCGGGCCGACCAGCTTGTAGGCGATCTTGCCTTCGCGCCCGACGACGAAGGTTTCCGGCACGCCGTAGACACCCCATTCGATCGAGGCGCGGCCATTGGCATCCGTGCCGACGACGCCGAACGGATTGCCGTAGCGGCCGAGGAAGCGGCGCGCATTGTCGGGCGTGTCCTTGTAATTGATGCCGACGAGCTGGAAGCGCTTGTCCTTGGCAAGCTCGGTCAAGAGCGGCGCCTCGTCGTGACAGGGCACGCACCAGGAGGCCCAGACATTGACCAGGCTGACCTTGCCGATGAACGCAGCCGGGTCGAGTCCCGGCACCTGCGCGCCGCCCACTTGCAGGCCGTCGAGCTGCGGCAGCGTGGTCTGCGGCGCCGGCCGGCCGATGAGTGCAGAGGGAATGCGCGAGGGATCGCCGCTGCCGAGCCGGACCCAGAACAGCAGCGCAAGGCCGATGAAGGCGATCAGCGGCAGCATCACCAGGAAGGCGCTGCGCGCCGGCGTGGCCGAGGTCGACTGCTCGCTCATCGCAACTCCGTCGCGCTTCGGCCCGAGCGTCGGATGACGCCGCTCTTTTCGAGCTCGCGCAGGCGCTCTGTCTGGTTGCGATAGTCGATCAGGATCCAGCCGATCAGGATCGCCACCACGATGGCTGCGGCGAGATAGGATGTCACGATGAAGGATGCGTAGGGGCCGAGCGCCATGTTATGCGGCCCCAATTTCGTTTGACGCGTTTCCTTCACGCGAACCGGTGCTCAACTCGTTCGAAAACGCTATGCGGCTCGCCTGCATCATTTGCAGGGAGCGGACGCGGCGTCGCAGGATCTCGTTGCGCATCGCCGCCAGGTGCAGCGTGATGAACAAAAACGTGAACGCGACCGCCATCACCAGCAAGGGAATCAGGAACGATTTGTCGAGCGTCGAGCCGCCCATGCGCATCACCGAGGCGGGTTGATGCAGCGTATTCCACCAATCGACTGAGAATTTGATGATCGGCAGGTTGATCGCGCCGACCAGTGTCAGCACCGCAGCGGCGCGCGCCGCGCGCGAGGGATCCTCGACCGCGCGCCACAGCGCCATCAGGCCGAGATACATCAGGAACAGGATCAGCACCGAGGTCAGCCGTGCGTCCCATTCCCAATAGGTGCCCCACATCGGCCGGCCCCATAGCGAGCCGGTCAGCAGCGCGAGGAACGTGAAGGCAGCGCCGATCGGCGCGGCGGCCTTCGCGGCGACGTCGGCGAGCGGGTGCCGCCACACCAGCGTGCCGAGCGAGGCCACGCTCATCACGCCCCAGACGAACATCGACAGCCACGCATTGGGCACGTGGATGAACATGATCTTCACGGTAGCGCCCTGCTGATAATCGTCGGGCGCCAGCGCCGATTGATAGAGGCCAAGCGCGAGCAGGATCACGGTCGCCGCCGCAAGCCACGGCAGCACGCGCGCCGTCAGCGCAAGGAACCGCGAGGGGTTGGCGAGGTCGATCAGTGTCATGGTCACCTGATAATCATGGCGAGGGGCCGCAGGCAATCAGCACGAAAGTGCGAAGCGAAAGTTGATCGGGGTCAAGATCAGTCCAGCCCGTGCCGGAGGCTTGCGGCGGCCGCGAAGGGGCCGATCACCAGGCTGACCAGCGACAGCGCGCACAGGATCGAGAACGGCGCGCCGAATGACATTGGCCCGACGATCACCGCCTGGGAGGCCGCGACGCCGAAGATCAGCACCGGAATTGACAGCGGCAGCACGAGAACGGCCATCAGCAGCCCGCCGCGATGCAGCGTCACCGCCAGTGCCGCGCCGATCATGCCGGTGAAGGTCAGGGCCGGCGTTCCCGCCAGCAGCGTCAGGGCCACCGCGCCGGTTGCGACCATGTCGAGATTGAGCAGGAGGCCGAGCACGGGGGTTGCGACGATCAGCGGCAGGCCCGCGGCCAGCCAATGCGCCAGCGCCTTGGCGGCGCAGGCGAGTTCCAGTGGCGTCCGGCTCATCGTGATCAGGTCGAGTGAGCCGTCCTCGTGGTCGGCCATGAACAGACGGTCGAGGGTCAGCAGGCTCGCGAGCAGCGCCCCGAGCCACAGGATCGCCGGCCCCAGCCGCGACAACAGCGCCAGATCGGGCCCCACCGCAAACGGCATCAGCACCACCACGGTCAGGAAAAACAGCACTCCAATCAACGCCCCGCCGCCGACGCGGAGCGCGATGCGGATGTCCCGGCGGATCAGGGCGGAGAGGGCGGTCATGGGCGGCTCCCATCGTACCCCAAAGGCGGTGCGCTCCCTCCCCCGCTTGCGGGGGAGGGTCGGGGAGAGGGTGTCTCGACAACGGAGACTCCCCCAGAGGAGAGAACCCTCACCCGGCGCTGCGCGCCGACCTCTCCCGCAAGGGGGAGAGGCGAGGGAGCCCGCGGCGACGGCTGCTTCCCGGGTGCGAGAGCCGCGCCCGGCCGTTCGAAAAGCTGAGGGTCGGCCATCCTCACGCCGCACCCCCGATCCGCAGCTCCCGTGAGTCGATCCCCAGCGGCATGTGAGTGGCGGCGATGATCATTCCCCCGCGCTCCAGGTGCTGCCTCATCAACCCGCAAAACATGTCCTGGCCGGCGCCATCGAGCGCGGTGGTTGGCTCGTCCAGCAGCCAGACCGGGCGGTGGACCGTCAGCAGGCGGGCCAGTGACAGGCGGCGGCGCTGGCCGGCAGAGAGGAAAGCGGCCGGCAGATGGGTGGCATGGTCGAGGCCGACGGTCGACAGGCTCATCGCCCCGTCGAAGCGCTCGCCGCCCAGAAAGTCGGCCCAAAATGCGAGATTTTCCGCCACGCTCAGCGCCGGCTTCAGCGCGTCGCGGTGGCCGAGATAATGGCACTGTTCGGCCAGGCTCAGCTCGGTGTCGCCGCCGGAAAGCTCGATCGTGCCGCCGGCCGGAATCAGCAGCCCCGCAATCAGCCGCAGCAGCGACGTCTTGCCGGAGCCGTTGCGCCCTACAACCGCCAGCGCCTCGCCGGAGGCGGCCACAAAATCGAGGCCGGCAAACACCTCGCGGCCGCCCCGCACGCATCTGATGCCACGCCCTGAGAGCTGCATGTCACCTCTGGTCGCCCCCTTCACCGGTGGCCCTCAAGAAAACTTGGGGTAGCGCAGCAGAATTTGAGGCTCCCGGATTGCTGCGGCACGATCGTCCTTGTGGCGGTGCGGTTAGAAAGCTTCTATAAGCCCGGAACTTGATGCAGCACTCCACTCGCTCCTGCAAGCGACCCAGCCGGATTCGCTGACGGTGTTAAAGTACCCTCTGCCGGGTATAACTAACAATTGGGATTTCCTACATGACCTCGCTCGACAGCTTCAAATGCAAAAAGACCCTCAAGGTCGGCGCCAAGACCTATGTCTATTACAGCCTGCCGACCGCCGAGAAGAATGGTCTGAAGGGGATTTCCAAGCTCCCTTATTCGATGAAGGTCCTGCTCGAGAACCTGCTGCGCAACGAGGACGGCCGTTCGGTCAAGAAAGAGGACATCGTCGCCGTCTCGAAGTGGTTGCGCAAAAAATCGCTGGAGCATGAGATCGCCTTCCGCCCGGCCCGCGTGCTGATGCAGGATTTCACCGGCGTTCCGGCGGTGGTCGACCTCGCCGCAATGCGCAACGCGATGCAGAAGCTCGGCGGCGATGCCGAGAAGATCAACCCGCTGGTGCCGGTCGATCTCGTCATCGACCACTCCGTGATCGTGAACTTCTTCGGCGACAACAAGGCCTTCGCCAAGAACGTCACCGAGGAATACAAGCAGAACCAGGAGCGCTACGAATTCCTGAAGTGGGGCCAGAAGGCGTTCTCGAACTTCTCCGTGGTGCCGCCTGGCACCGGCATCTGCCACCAGGTCAATCTCGAATATCTCGCCCAGACCGTCTGGACCAAGAAAGAGAAGATGACGGTCGGCAAGAAGACCGGCACGTTCGAGGTGGCCTATCCCGACTCGCTGGTCGGCACTGATTCCCACACCACCATGGTCAATGGCCTCGCCGTGCTCGGCTGGGGCGTCGGCGGCATCGAGGCTGAGGCCTGCATGCTCGGCCAGCCGTTGTCGATGCTGCTGCCGAACGTGGTCGGCTTCAAGCTGAAGGGCTCGCTGAAGGAAGGCGTCACCGCGACCGATCTCGTGCTGACGGTCACGCAGATGCTGCGCAAGCTCGGCGTCGTCGGCAAGTTCGTCGAGTTCTTCGGTCCCGGCCTCGATAACCTCTCGGTCGCCGACAAGGCCACGATCGGCAACATGGCGCCCGAATACGGCGCGACCTGCGGCTTCTTCCCGGTCGATGCCGCCGCGATCGATTACCTCAAGACCTCCGGCCGTGCCGCACCGCGCGTCGCGCTGGTGCAGGCCTATGCCAAGGCGCAGGGCCTGTTCCGCACCGCCAAGTCGGCGGATCCGGTGTTCACGGAGACGCTGACGCTCGATCTCGGCGACGTCGTGCCATCGATGGCCGGTCCGAAGCGTCCCGAAGGCCGCATCGCGCTGCCCTCCGTGTCGGAAGGCTTCAGCCTCGCGATGGCCAACGAGTACAAGAAGGGCGATGATGCCGAGAAGCGCTACGCAGTCGAGGGCAAGAACTTCGAGCTCGGTCATGGCGACGTCGTGATCGCGGCGATCACCTCCTGCACCAACACCTCGAATCCGAGTGTGCTGATCGGCGCGGGCCTGCTGGCGCGCAACGCGGCCAAGAAGGGCCTGAAGGCAAAACCCTGGGTGAAGACCTCGCTCGCGCCGGGTAGCCAGGTCGTCGCCGAATATCTCGCCAATTCGGGCCTGCAGGCCGATCTCGACAAGGTCGGCTTCAACCTGGTCGGCTTCGGCTGCACCACCTGCATCGGCAATTCCGGTCCGCTGCCGGAAGAGATCTCGAAGTCGATCAACGACAACGGCATCGTCGCGGCCGCCGTGCTCTCCGGCAACCGCAACTTCGAAGGCCGCGTCTCGCCGGACGTGCAGGCGAACTATCTCGCCTCGCCCCCGCTCGTCGTCGCCCACGCGCTCGCCGGCAGCGTCACGAAGAACCTCGCCACCGAGCCGCTCGGCGAAGGCAAGGACGGCAAGCCGGTGTACCTCAAGGACATCTGGCCGACGACCAAGGAGATCAACGCCTTCATGAAGAAGTTCGTGACCGCGTCGATCTTCAAG
This sequence comes from Bradyrhizobium sp. UFLA05-89, assembly GCF_059803475.1. Taxonomy (NCBI): domain Bacteria; kingdom Pseudomonadati; phylum Pseudomonadota; class Alphaproteobacteria; order Hyphomicrobiales; family Nitrobacteraceae; genus Bradyrhizobium; species Bradyrhizobium sp. UFLA05-89. Next base: position 9,326 of record NZ_JBANBA010000031.1, read on the forward strand.
AAGAAGTATGCGGACGTGTTCAAGGGCGACACCAACTGGCGCAAGATCAAGACGGTCGAGAGCGAGACCTATCGCTGGAACATGAGCTCGACCTACGTGCAGAATCCGCCGTACTTCGAAGGCATGAAGAAGGAGCCGGAGCCGGTCACCGACATCGTCGAGGCGCGTATCCTCGCGATGTTCGGCGACAAGATCACCACCGACCACATCTCGCCGGCGGGCTCGATCAAGCTGACTTCTCCGGCCGGCAAGTATCTCAGCGAGCATCAGGTGCGCCCCGCCGACTTCAACCAGTACGGCACGCGGCGCGGCAATCATGAAGTGATGATGCGCGGCACCTTCGCCAACATCCGCATCAAGAATTTCATGCTCAAGGGCGCGGATGGAAACATCCCTGAAGGCGGCCTGACAAAGCACTGGCCCGACGGCGAGCAGATGTCGATCTACGACGCCGCGATGAAGTATCAGCAGGAGAACGTGCCGCTGGTGGTGTTCGCCGGCGCCGAATACGGCAACGGCTCCTCGCGCGACTGGGCGGCGAAAGGCACACGTCTGCTCGGCGTTCGCGCCGTGGTCTGCCAGAGCTTCGAGCGCATCCATCGCTCCAACCTGGTCGGCATGGGCGTGCTGCCGCTCACCTTCGAGGAAGGCACTTCCTGGCAGTCGCTTGGCCTGAAGGGCGATGAGAAGGTCACGCTGCGCGGCCTCGTCGGCGACCTCAAGCCGCGCCAGAAGCTGACCGCAGAGATCGTCTCGGCCGACGGCTCGCTGCAGCGCGTTTCGCTGCTCTGCCGCATCGATACGCTGGACGAGCTCGACTACTATCGCAACGGCGGTATCCTGCACTACGTCCTGCGCAAACTCGCGGCGTAAGCGCGGATTTGTGAACTATGGCTCACTGCGAAGTGAGTAGAACGTTAAGCGAAGGCGGCCTATCAAGGGCCGCCTTTGTTCGTTTGCGGTATGTTCCAGATGGGCTCGTCCGGGCAGAGATCTTCGTCTCGGACGATGCGGAGCGCACTGCGCGCGCAGGATTTGTCCGTAAGACTACGGTGACCAACTCGCAATGAGATTTCCCCTCGACATCAGCTAAAGTGTGCAGCGTTCAACATGACAATGATGGCCTCTAATCTGATTTCGCGATGGTCCGGTGCGATCTGGTCAGGTGCACTGGGCGTCTGCGCGATCATCGCGGTCATCCGTCCTGCCCACGCCGATCCCCGCGCGGTCGTCGAACTCTTCACCTCTCAGGGCTGCTCGTCCTGTCCGCCCGCCGACAAGATCATCGGTGAACTCTCGAACGATCCCTCGATCATCGCACTCAGCATGCCGATCGATTACTGGGATTATCTCGGCTGGAAGGACACGCTGGCGGATTCACGCTTCTCGGCGCGACAGCGGGCCTATTCGCGCATGCGCGGCGACCGCGAGGTTTACACGCCGCAGGTCGTGGTCAACGGCTCGGCGCATGTCATCGGCAGCGACCGCGCCGGCATCGAGAGCGCGATCGCGAAGACTGCGAAAAGCGACACCGTGATGAGCGTGCCGGTGTCGATGTCTCTCGCAGGCAAGCAGCTCAACGTCTCGGTGGCGGCGAGCAAGGAGGCAGCGGTCTCGCATGGTGAAGTCTGGATCTGCTCGATCACCAAAGCGGTGCCGATCTCGATCGGACGCGGCGAAAACCGCGGGCAGCAGATCACTTACCACAACGTGGTGCGTAACCTGCTGAAGGTCGGTGACTGGAACGGCACTTCGGAAAGTTGGACTGTGCCGCTGGAGAACCTATCGCGCGAGGGCGTCGACGGCGCGGTGGTCTATGTCCAGGATGGCAGTCGCGAGAAGCCCGGGCCCATGCTGGGCGCAGCGTACACGTCGCTGCATTGATCTCGTAGCTTCGAATTTTTCCTGACAAGCGGTCTCTCTGGATCCTCATGGTGAGGAGGCGCGCCAGCGCCGTCTCGAACCATGTAGGCCGCGCTGCCGCACCCGGGCCTTCATCCTTCGAGACGCCGCGCAAGGCGCGGCTCCTCAGGATGAGGGAACGCAGAACCATCCCGACACAACAAAAAAGGACCAACTCGCGTTGGTCCTTCCTTCGTGCGAACAGGCCCGATCCCGACGACCCCGGGGGGCTGGGGGCTGAGGAATCCGGAACCGAAAGGACCGGGCCAACGCACACGAATCTTTTCGCAATGCAGGGCGGCAGGCGCTAGGCGGAAAAGAGGCGAGACTATGATTCCTGCTAACGATCCCGTGACGGTATGTCGCGAGCGAGTTCCACAGCCAGGAGGTGTGTTTGCGGCGCGATGTGCAGCCGCGCGGTTGGCGCCTCTTGCGGCCGGCCGCGGTTGGCGCAATCATGTAACTGTCATGATCCGCGGGGCGAGGACGCTTTCGCGACCGCCGGTCATCCGTCAACGCCACAGGAGGCGCTTCGCATGAGTCTGATGTCGGAGGATGCCGATCCGAGCGAGCAGCGCGCAGTGGCGCGTAGCGCCGCTGCGGGTTCCCAACCGAGCCGGGTGACGTTCAACCGGCTCGAATTGCATCGCATCCTCAACCTTTATGGCCGCATGGTCGCCGACGGCGAGTGGCGGGACTATGCCATCGACTTCCTGAAAGACCGCGCCGTGTTCTCGGTCTATCGCCGCGCCTCCGAAGTGCCGCTTTACCGCATCGAGAAAGACCCGCGGCTCGCGCGCAAGCAGGGCATGTACAGCGTGATCTCGGCGACCGGCCTGATCCTGCGCCGCGGCCACGAGCTCGATCGCGTGTTGCTGGTGATAGATCGGAAGCTCGCGGTGGTTTAGCCGCTCGTGCAGCCGCCGTAGCGTTGCTGCGTAGGGTGGGCAAGGGCGCTCTTGCGCCGTGCCCACCAGTTCTGTCTCCCGGATTTTTGACACCAGAGGTGGGCACGCTCCGCTTTGCCCACCCTACGAATCCGGGCCTACTTCTCCGGCACGCTCGTTGCGCCCTCGCCGAGGTCGCGCTGCATCATCACCGTGTCGAGCCAGCGGCCGAACTTCAGGCCGACATTGGGATGCGTGCCGATCATCTTGAAGCCGGCGCTGGTGTGCACGCCGATCGAGCCGGCATTGGCGGAATCGCCGATCACGGCGATCATCTGGCGGAAGCCGCGCGCCTCGCATTCGACGAGCAGCCGCTGCAACAGCGCCGAGCCGATGCCGCGGCGATGGAATGACGGCTCGAGATAGATCGAGTTCTCCACCGTGAAGCGATAGGCCGGCCGCGGCCGGTAGGCGCCAGCATAGGCGTAACCGGCGATGCGGCCATCGAGCTCGGCGACGAAATAGGGATAGCCGCCATCCGTCAGTGCCTTGTAGCGGCGCGTCATCTCGGCGAGGTCGGGCGGTTCGAGCTCGAACGTCGCGGTGCCGTGGCGCACGGCGTGCTCGTAGATGGCGGTGATGGCGGGAAGGTCGGCCTCGGTTGTGGGCCTGATTTCAGGTGCGGACATGGAGGTAGCTTAAAGGCTCCGCGCGTTTGCCGAAAGAGCGAAGCCGCTTTCGCCTTTCGCGGGTGATGACAGTGGGTGTGTGGCGTGCTCCTAGCCAAACAAAAACCCCGGCCTTGCGGCCGGGGTTCGTGTCGTTCACTCGTCTCAGAGCCTAGTCGCGCTGGCCGAGGAGCTGCAGCAGCAGCGTGAACAGGTTGATGAAGTTCAAATACAGCGACAGCGCACCGGTGATCGCCGCGCGTTCGGCAATGTCGCCGCCGGCCGAGGCGTAGCCGTAGATGTAGTCGTTCTTCAGCCGCTGGGTGTCCCAGGCGGTGAGGCCCGCGAACACCAGCACGCCGCCCACCGACACGATGAACTGCAGCGCCGAGCTCGCCAGGAACAGGTTGACGAGGCTTGCGATGATGATGCCGATCAGCCCCATGAACAGGAACGATCCCATCCCGGTCATGTCACGCTTGGTGGTGTAGCCGTAGAGGCTCAGCGCGCCGAAGGTGGCCGCGGTGATGAAGAACACCCGCACGATCGAGGTGTGCGTGAACACCAGGAAGATCGAGGACAGCGAGATGCCCATCAGCGCCGAGAACACCCAGAACAGGATCTGGGCGGTCGAGGGGGCCAGGCGGTTGATGCCGGCCGAGATCACGAACACCATGGCGAGTGGCGCCAGGATGAACAGCCATTTCAGCGGGCTGACGAACATCGCGTAGCCGAACGGCGTCAGGAACGCGTTGCCGATCTTGGCGGCGGCGCCCGACGGGTCGTTGGTCACGGCCGCCATGTAGACACCGAGCGCGGCGAGGCCGGTGATGGCCAGACCGATGCTCATGTAATTGTAGATGCGCAGCATGTATGCGCGCAGGCCAGCATCGACCGTCGCGGCGTCGACACGCCCGGCGGCCCTGCCGAAAGGAGAAGCGTAGTTGCGGTCTAGGTCCGACATGGTCGAATTCCCATTGGTTGGCCGGCCGGCACAAGGGTTGATGCCGCCGGGTCGTCAAAATTCTATCCCGGATACCCATGCCTGCCGACATTAATTTTGGCTAACAATCGGGCATCCGCACCCACTCGATATGTGGGAAACTAACACATTCGCTGCAAGCGTTCACGCGCGGCTGAATGTCGCCATGGCGCAAGTCTGGCGCGCGGACGTCGTTAACCCCGAAAATCCGGGGGATTGGGGTACCGCGCAGCCACCCGCTTCAAATTGTCACAAATTCCGCAACACCGTGGCGGGCTTTTGGTTCAACGCCAGCAGCGTGCCGGCAAGCCCGAGTCCGACCGTGACGACGAGCGCGGAGGCGACCACGCCGGCCGCGCTGCCGGCCTGCCAGACGAAACTCAGCGTCATCAGCCGGGTCACGATCATCCAGGCCGCGATGCTGCCCGCAATGACGCCGAACACGGCGGTGGCAAGCCCGATCAGGAGATATTCGAGCGCATAGGCGCCGAGCAGCCGCAGCCGCGTTGCACCCAGCGTCTTCAGGATCACGGCGTCATAGACCCGGTGGCGATGGCCGGCGGCGAGCGCGCCGCCCAGCACCAGGATGGCGGAGATCAACGTCACCGCGCTGGCGCCGCGGATCGCGAGCGTGAGATTGGTGACGACCGAGCCGACCGTCTCCATGACCTCGCGGACCCGCACGCTCGTCACCATCGGATAGGCGTCGGCGACCTCTTTGATGATCCTGCCGTCGCCGGCGGCATCGCCGCCCTGCTCGGTCAGCGTCGCGATGTGGGTATGTGGCGCGCCCTTGAAGGCATTGGGCGAGAACACCAGAACGAAATTGATGCCGAGCCCCTGCCAGTCGATGTTGCGCAAATTGCTGATCTTCGCCGGGATGTCGCGGCCGAGCACGTTGACGACGACCTCGTCGCCAAGCTTGAGTCCGAGCCCGTCGGCAATCTTCTTCTCCATCGAGACCAGCGGGGGGCCGGAATAGTCGGCGCTCCACCATTCGCCCTCGACCACCTTGGAGCCCTTCGGCAGCTCGCTGGTATAGGTCAGGCCGCGGTCGCTCTGCAGCACCCATTCGGCGTCGGTCGCGGGCTTCAGCTCCTCGGCCTTGACGCCGCGCGCGGCGACGATGCGGCCGCGCAGCATCGGCACGTCCTCGACTTTCGCCCCCGGCGCGATCTGGCGCAGATAGCCGTCGAACTGCTCGGCCTGCGCGCTCGGGATGTCGATGAAGTAGAACGATGGCGCCCGATCCGGCAGCGCCGCGAGAAACTGCCGGCGCAGATTGCCGTCGATCTGAGTGATGGTGACCAGCACGGCGAGCCCCAGCCCCAGCGACAGCACCACCGACGGGGTCAGCGCGCCGGGACGGTGGATGTTGGCGATCGCGAGCCGCAGCATCGGTAGCCGTGTGCGCGGCAATCGCCGCGCGATCGTCATCAAGAGGCCTGCAATGCCGCGCAGCACCGCAAACACCACGACAGACGAGAGCACGAACACCGTGGCGATGCGCTTGTCGAAGGAGAGCCCGATCACGACCGCGACGAGCAGCGCGACCACCACGGCCATGAAGGCGAGATAGCGCCAGCGCGGCCGGTGCCATTCGGCGCTGATCGTGTCGCGAAACAGCGCGGCCACCGGCACGTCATGGACGCGTCCGAGCGGCCACAAGCCGAAGGCGAGCGCGGTGAGCAGGCCATAGACGAAGGAGAGCGCCAGCTCGTCGGCATGCACGGCCGGAATCACCGGCAGCGGCAACAGCTTTCCGAACAGGCCGACGATGGCGAAGGGAAGCGCTGCGCCAAGTGCGAGCCCGATCATCGAGCCGATCCCGGCGAGCAGGATGACTTGCACAAAATAAATGCCGAACACGTCGCGTCCGGTGGCGCCAACGGCCTTGAACGCGGCAATGACCTCGAGCCGGCGGTCGATATGGCTCTTCACGGCATTGGCGACACCGACGCCTCCGACCAAGAGGGCGGCGAGGCCGACCAGCGTCAGGAACTGGGTGAAGCGGCTGATATTGCGCTCGAGTTGCGGCGATGCATTGGAGCGGCTGCGGATCTCCCAGCCAGCCTGCGGCGCCGCGTTGCGGGCGTCGCTGATAAACGCCTCGGTGGCGCGCTCGCTGTTGGCACTGTCAGGCAGTTTGACGCGATACACCCAGCGCACCAGGCTGCCGGGCTGGATCAAGCCGGTGGCGCGCAAGGCTTGCTCGCTGATCAGGAAACGCGGGCCGAAGCCGATGCCGCCGGCGAGCTTGTCGGGCTCGGCCTCGACCGCGCTGCGGATCTGGAAGGTCGCATTGCCGATGGTGACGTGGTCGCCGTTCCCAAGGGAAAGCCGCGCCAGCAGCGTCGGATCCGCGGCGGCACCGAACGCGCCGTCGCGCTGCGCCAGAAGATCGGACAGCGGCAATTGCGGCGTCAGCGTCAACTGGCCGAGCATCGGGTAATTGCCGTCGACCGCCTTCATCTCGACCAGCGCGAGCTTGCCGTCGGCCGCGCGCGCCATGCCGCGCAAGGTTGCGGCGGTCGACACCGTGCCGCGCGAACGCAGGAAAGCGATCTCCTCTGGCTTTGCCTCGCGCTGGAACAGCACGAACGAAGCGTCGCCGCCGAGCAGCGTACGTCCCTCGCGCGCCAAGCCCTCGCTGAGACTCGCCGCGACCGAGCCGACACCGGCAATCGCCATCACGCCGAGCGCGATGCAGGCGATGAAGACGTAGAAGCCGCGCAGGCCTCCACGCAGTTCGCGTAGCGCATAGCGCAGCGACAGCGCGGCCGCGCCGCTTCGCGCGAACGGTTTTGGCGCGAACGGTTCGGCGGCGAGGGTCATGGCTGGGAATATTGCGTATCGATGCGCCCGGAGCGCAGGCGGATCACGCGATCGCAGCGATGCGCGAGCGAGGAATCATGGGTCACCAGCACCAGGGTCATGCCGCGCTCGGCATGCTTGCCGAAGATGAGATCGACGATCTGCTTGCCTGTCGCTTCGTCGAGATTGCCGGTGGGTTCGTCGGCGACCAGGATCGCAGGGTCCGGCGCCAGCGCGCGGGCGAGCGCGACACGCTGCTGCTCGCCGCCGGAAAGTTGCGAGGGATAGTGATGCAGGCGATCGCCGAGCCCGACCGATTGCAGCTCCTGCGCGGCGCGCTTGGCCGCATCCGGATTGCCGGCGAGCTCGAGCGGCACCGCGACGTTCTCCAGCGCCGTCATGGTCGGGATCAGGTGAAACGACTGGAAGACAATGCCGACCTCGCGGCCGCGGAAGCGGGCGAGCGCGTCCTCGTCGAGGGCATTGAAAGGCGTGCCGCTGACCACCACCTCTCCGCTATCAGGACGCTCCAACCCCGCCATCACCATCAGTAGCGTGGATTTGCCCGAGCCTGACGGGCCGATCAGGCCGATCGCTTCACTACGGCCGACCCGAAGGCTGATATCCTTGAGAATGTGAACGCGTGCCGCGCCCGTACCCAGTGAGAGATTGACGTTGGCGATGGAGATGGTGTCCGGCGTCGTGCCGGCCAGCGAAGAGGATTCGATGCGACTGTCCATGGTCCGGTCATATGGCAACTCCGCACATCCGGTCGAGAGGCGTTACGGATTGTTCATGCACATAGCCGTGTTGATGATCGGTTTGATGACGGGGATTGCCAGCGCCGATGCGCAGGCCAAACCGCCGGTCAAGCTCGTCGTGCTCGGCGATTCCTTGAGCGCCGGCCTCGGCCTGCAGGGCCAGGACGCATTTCCCATGAAGCTCCAAAAGGCCTTGCAAGACAAGGGTGTAGCCGTCGATATGATCAATGCCGGGGTGTCCGGCGACACTTCGTCCGGTGGCCGCGACCGGCTCGATTGGTCGGTGCCGGAGGGAACCGAAGGGGTCATCGTCGAGCTCGGCGCCAACGATGCGCTGCGCGGGCTCGACCCCGACGTTACGCGCGCAGCGCTCAGCGACATCGTGGCGCGGCTGAAGGCGCGCGGCGTCGCGGTGATGCTGTGCGGCATGCTGGCGCCGCCGAACTACGGGGCCGACTATGCCGCGCGCTTCAATTCGATTTATCCGGATCTGGCGAAGAAATTCGAGGTGCCGCTCTATCCGTTCTTCCTCGACGGCGTCGCGGCCGATGCCAAGCTCAACCAGGCCGACGGCATTCATCCCACCGCTGCGGGCGTCGACATCATCGTCAAGAACATGATGCCTACCGTCGAGGCATTCCTCGGCACGATAAGCGGGCAACGGCGTTGAAAAGCAGGCAATACTAACCCTAATTCCCAGGGTTTTCCCGGGGTAGCCCGCGCACTGCTTCGCAGAGTCACATAACTGCGATAGGAATCAGGTTACCGGTGATTCGTCACCGGCTCTAATTTGGATATGGTCCTTTTCAAGGCGCATGTCCAAGCATCGGGAGTGCTCAACGATGCCACGCTTGTTTACTGGTCTGGAAATCCCGGCCGAGGTCGGTCAGACGCTTTCCAACTTGCGGGGCGGCCTTCCCGGCGCCCGCTGGATCGATCCCGAAAATTATCACGTCACCTTGCGCTTCATCGGCGACATCGACGGCATTTCCGCCAACGAGATCGCCTCGATGCTGTTTCGCGTCGACCGCAAGCCGTTCGAGGTGAAGGTGCAGGGGCTCACGAGCTTCGGCGGCCGCAAGCCGCGCGCGGTGGTCGCAACCATCGCGCCGAGCAAGCCGCTGATGGAATTGCAGGCCGAGCTGGAGCGGATGATGCAGCGCATCGGCCTCGATCCGGAGGGGCGCAAATTCATCCCGCACGTCACGCTGGCGCGGCTGCACGATGCCTCGGACCAGGACGTCGCGGACTATCTCTCGCTGCGCGGTTATTTCCCGAGCAAGGTGTTCACGGCCGAACGTTTCGTGCTGTTCTCCTCGCGCGCATCCACCGGCGGCGGGCCGTACATCGTCGAGGATTCCTACGACCTGTGCGCGTAGGCCGTCGACGCCGCCGGAAGCCTCCGTTGACGCTGGCATTCCAGAATACGGCGCCTTAACGGCGCCGTAACCCCACCAGCGCATACCCCCTGGCACCAATTCTCGGCTTGCATTTTCGGCCGGTCTCTGGCGGTAAGGGGCCATGCTCTCCACCCCCAATTCATCGTTCCGAAGCGAATACCAGGCGCTGGTCTCCTCTGGCGCGATCGAGCCGGATGCTGCCCAGGCCGAAGTCGTAGAGGCCTATGCGGCGCTGGACCAGCGGCTTGCGAACTACAAGCCGCAGCGCAAGCAGGGCCTGTTCGGCCGTCTCTTCAAAAACGGCGACAAGGACGATGCGCCCCGCGGGCTCTACATCCATGGCGAGGTCGGGCGTGGCAAGACGATGCTGATGGACCTGTTCTTTCAGCACTCCGCCGTCGCGCACAAGCGCCGCGCGCATTTCCACGAATTCATGGCCGAGGTGCATGAGCGCATCTACGGCTATCGCCAGAACATCGCGCGCGGCGAGATCGCCGATGGAGATGTCATCGCGCTGACGGCGAACGCGATCTTCGAGGAGAGCTGGCTGCTCTGCTTTGACGAATTCCACGTCACCGACATCGCGGATGCGATGATCCTGGGCCGGCTGTTCGCAAAACTGTTCGAGCTCGGCACGGTGGTGGTTGCAACGTCGAACGTCGCTCCCGACGATCTCTACAAGGGCGGACTCAACCGCGCGCTGTTCCTGCCGTTCATCGCGCAGATCAATGATCACATGGACGTGCTGCGGCTCGATGCGCGCACCGATTTCCGGCTGGAGAAACTTCAGGGCGTGAAGATGTGGCTGGTGCCGGCCGATGCCGACGCCGATGCCGCGCTCGATCGCGCCTGGGCGAAGATGACCGGCCATGCCAAATGCAAGTCGCGCGATATTTCGATCAAGGGTCGCATCCTGCACGTGCCGTGTTCGGCGCACGGCGTGGCGCGGTTCTCGTTCGCCGACCTCTGCGAGAAGCCGCTTGGCGCATCCGACTACCTAAGGCTCGCGCACGACTATCACACCATCCTGGTCGACCATATTCCAGTGATGGACGTCGCCGAGCGCAACGCCGCCAAGCGCTTCATCACGTTGATCGACGCGCTCTATGACAATGCCGTGAAGTTGATGGCCTCGGCGGAAGCCGATCCGGTGTCGCTGTACCTGGCGAACGAAGGCAACGAGGCCAACGAATTCAAGCGGACGTCCTCGCGCCTGATCGAGATGAGCTCGGAATCCTATCTGGCGCAGCCGCACGGCCGCAAGGATTCCACCGCCAGCGGCTCCACCAAGGGCCTGGTCGAGACTTAAGTCCTATTTCACCACGCCGTCATTCCCCGGGGGCGCGTCAGCGCGAACCCGGAGTCCCGCACCACAACTTCGGGATTCCGGGTTGGCCGGCGCAATGGCGCGGACGCCCCGGAATGACGGCGTTATCGTTGCGCGCCCCGATTCTCGGCAAGCCCGACAATTGAGCATTCGGCGACTTGAACGGGGGAGGCGAAAGGGATAACCACCCGTCTCAGTTTTCCCCTCCTTACGTGTCTAAAGGACAGGTTCACATGGCGCGCGACAAGATTGCTTTGATTGGCTCCGGTCAGATCGGCGGAACGTTGGCTCATCTCATCGGCCTGAAAGAACTCGGCGACGTGGTGATGTTCGACATCGCCGAGGGTGTGCCGCAGGGCAAGGCGCTCGACATCGCACAGTCCTCGCCGGTCGACGGTTTCGACGCGCGCTATTCCGGCGCGAACTCCTACGAGGCGCTCGACAACGCCAAGGTCTGCATCGTCACCGCCGGCGTGCCGCGCAAGCCCGGCATGAGCCGCGACGACCTCCTCTCCATCAACCTCAAGGTCATGGAGCAGGTCGGTGCCGGCATCAAGAAGTACGCCCCCGACGCGTTCGTCATCTGCATCACCAACCCGCTCGACGCGATGGTCTGGGCGCTCCAGAAGGCTTCCGGCCTGCCGCACAAGAAGGTCGTCGGCATGGCCGGCGTGCTGGATTCGGCGCGCTTCCGCTATTTCCTGGCCGACGAGTTCAACGTCTCCGTCGAGGACGTCACCGCCTTCGTGCTCGGCGGCCACGGCGACACCATGGTGCCGCTTGTGAAGTACTCCACCGTCGCCGGCATTCCGCTGCCCGACCTCGTCAAGATAGGCTGGACCTCGCAGGCGCGCCTCGACGAGATCGTCGATCGCACCCGCAACGGCGGCGCCGAGATCGTCAACCTGCTGAAGACCGGCTCGGCCTTCTATGCGCCGGCGGCTTCCGCGATCGCGATGGCCGAGAGCTATCTGAAGGACAAGAAGCGCGTGCTGCCCTGTGCCGCGTATCTCAACGGCGAATACAGCGTGAAGGACATGTATGTCGGCGTGCCCGTCGTCATCGGCGCCAAGGGCGTCGAGCGCGTCGTCGAGATCGAGCTCGCCGGCAAGGACCGCGAGGCCTTCGACAAGTCGGTCGGCGCGGTGTCCGGCCTGGTCGACGCCTGCAAGAAGATCGCGCCCGACCTTCTGGGCCGCTGATCGGAAAAAATCTCGCCGAGGATCGGACCCGATCCTCGGCGCTTTCATGTCCGGGGCCCCGTTCGGGCGGTTCCCGGGTCCGGCAGTCCAGAGTCCAGAAGATTCCGGGTTGCAGTCGTGCTGGTATATGGTATGCCAGACGGCAAGTAGAGGTGAACCCCCGAGGTCACCACGCGCGGGTTCAGGGAGCGACCAGATGAATATCCATGAGTACCAGGCCAAAGCGCTTTTGAATGAGTTCGGCGTGCCGATCTCCAAGGGCGTTCCGGTCCTGAAGGCGGCTGACGCGGAGGCGGCGGCGAAAGCTCTCCCGGGCCCGGTCTGGGTGGTGAAGAGCCAGATCCATGCCGGCGGCCGCGGCAAGGGCAAGTTCAAGGAGGCTTCGGCCGGCGACAAGGGCGGCGTCCGCATCGCCAAGTCGGCAGGTGAAGTTGCCGAGTTCGCCAAGCAGATGCTCGGCGCCACGCTCGTGACCGTGCAGACCGGCCCCGCCGGCAAGCAGGTCAACCGCCTCTACATCGAGGACGGCTCCGACATCGACAAGGAATTCTACCTCTCGATCCTGGTCGACCGCGAGACCTCGCGGGTCTCCTTCGTGGTGTCGACCGAAGGCGGCGTCAACATTGAGGACGTCGCGCACAACACGCCCGAGAAGATCGTCACCTTCTCGGTCGATCCGGCGACCGGCATCATGGGCCATCACGGCCGCACCGTCGCCAAGGCGCTGAACCTGTCCGGCGATCTCGCCAAGCAGGCGGAAAAGCTCACCGCGCAGCTCTTTGCCGCCTTCGTCGCCAAGGACATGTCGATGCTGGAGATCAACCCGCTGGTCGTGACCAAGCAGGGCCAGCTTCGCGTGCTCGACGCCAAGGTCTCCTTCGACGACAACGCGCTGTTCCGTCATCCCGAAGTGGTGGCGCTGCGCGACGAGACCGAAGAGGACGCCAAGGAGATCGAGGCCTCGAAATACGATCTCAACTACGTCACGCTCGACGGCAATATCGGCTGCATGGTCAACGGCGCCGGCCTTGCCATGGCGACGATGGACATCATCAAGCTCTACGGCATGGCGCCGGCCAACTTCCTCGACGTCGGCGGCAGCGCCAGCAAGGAAAAGGTCGCCGCCGCCTTCAAGATCATCACCGCCGACCCGAACGTGAAGGGCATTCTGGTCAACATCTTCGGTGGTATCATGAAGTGTGACGTGATCGCCGAAGGCGTCACGGCTGCGGTGCGCGAAGTCGGCCTCAGCGTCCCGCTGGTGGTCCGCCTCGAAGGTACCAATGTCGAGCTCGGCAAGAAGATCATCCGTGAATCAGGCCTGAACGTCGTGCCGGCCGACAATCTCGATGACGCCGCGCAGAAGATCGTGAAGGCCGTCAAGGGAGGCTAGGCCATGCCCCAGGATCATCTCGCTCAATCATCTCCGCTGCCGGAACACGCGCGTCTCGCTGCGTTCGCCGGTGAATGGGATGGCGAGGAGATGGTCTACCCGTCGCGCTGGAATGCCGGCGGGCCGGCGACCTCGCGCACGGTGGCGCGCATGGATCTCAACGGCTTCTATCTGATCCAGGACGGTGTCCAGATGCGCGATGGCAAGGAGATCTTTGCCACCCACGGCATCTTCACCTACGACCGCGACGACCGGACCTACAAATTGTTCTGGTACGACTCGCTCGGCTACACGCCGCCCTCGCCCGCCTCCGGCGGCTGGGTCGGCAAGACCCTGACGCTGGTGCGCGGCTCGCTGCGCGGCAATGCGCGCCACGTCTACGAGATCATCGACGACAATTCCTACTCGTTGAAGATCCAGTTCTCGCCGGACGCGGAAGGCTGGGCCGACGTGCTCACCGGCGTCTATCGTCGCATCCACTAAAGTTAGTTCGCGAAAGCAGACCTCATGTCCATCCTGATCGACAAGAACACCAAGGTCATCTGCCAGGGCTTCACCGGCAAGAACGGCACCTTCCATTCCGAGGCCGCGATTGCCTACGGCACCAAGATGGTCGGCGGCACCTCGCCCGGCAAAGGCGGCGCGACGCATCTGGGCCTGCCGGTGTTCGACACCGTGCGCGAGGCGCGCGAGAAGACCGGCGCCGACGCGTCGGTGATCTACGTGCCGCCGCCGGGCGCAGCGGACGCGATCTGCGAGGCCATCGATGCCGAGATCCCGCTGATCGTCTGCATCACCGAGGGCATTCCGGTGATTGACATGGTGCGCGTGAAGCGCTCGCTCGTCGGCTCCAAGTCGCGCCTGATCGGGCCGAACTGCCCGGGCGTCATGACTGCCGGCGAATGCAAGATCGGCATCATGCCCGCCAATATCTTCAAGACCGGCAGCGTGGGCATCGTCTCCCGCTCCGGCACCCTGACCTATGAAGCCGTGTTCCAGACCTCGCAGGAAGGCCTCGGCCAAACCACCGCGGTCGGCATTGGCGGCGACCCGGTCAAGGGCACCGAGTTCATCGACGTCCTGGAAATGCTGCTGGCCGACCCCAAGACCGAGTCGATCATCATGATCGGCGAGATCGGCGGTTCCGCCGAGGAGGACGCCGCCCAGTTCCTCAAAGACGAGGCCAAGCGCGGTCGCAAGAAGCCGATGGTCGGGTTCATCGCTGGTGTTACCGCACCTCCGGGTCGCCGCATGGGCCACGCCGGCGCGATCATCTCGGGCGGCAAGGGCGACGCCGGTTCCAAGACCGAAGCAATGAAATCGGCCGGGATTACTGTCTCTCCGTCCCCCGCACGGCTCGGACATACCCTTGCCGAAAAGTTGAAAAGCTAATTCAGTTCTTGGTGCTTTTCCGGGCGAAAGTTCGCAACAGATAGGGTAAACGGTGCCTGATACGCCGATCCGCTGCCGGAGGATCGGGGTCAGCGCCGTTTTCATTTGCGCGAACCGAAATCGCCAGGAACTCAAGTATGTCTCGCCAGGACGCGAACGCAGCCTTTGCCCTCTCATCTTTTTTGCAGGGCACCAACGCCACCTACATCGACGAAATCTACGCCCGCTACGAGCAAGATCCCTCCTCGGTTGACGTCGAGTGGCAGGAATTCTTCCAGAGCCTGAAGGACCAGCCGGCCGACGTCCGCAAGAATGCGGAAGGGCCGTCCTGGGCCCGGGACAACTGGCCGGTCACGCCCCAGGACGATCTGACCTCGGCGCTCGACGGCAACTGGGCCCAGGTCGAGAAGACGGTTGGCGCCAAGATCGCCGCCAAGGCGCAGGCCAAGGGGGCCGATCTCTCCTCGGCCGACGTGCTCCAGGCTACCCGCGATTCGGTCCGCGCCTTGATGCTGATCCGCGCCTACCGCATGCGCGGCCATTTCCATGCCAAGCTCGATCCGCTCGGCATCGAGGCGCAGCGCAACCGCGAGGAGCTCGACCCGCGCACCTACGGTTTCAGCGAGGCCGATTTCGACCGCAGGATATTCCTCGATCACGTGCTTGGCCTCGAATACGGCAATCTGCGCGAGATCGTCGCGATCTGCGAGCGCACCTACTGCCAGACGCTCGGCGTCGAGTTCATGCACATCAGCAATGCCGCGCAAAAGGCCTGGATCCAGGAGCGCATCGAGGGGCCGGACAAGGAGATCTCCTTTACTCCCGAAGGCCGCCGCGCCATCCTCACGAAGCTGGTCGAAGCCGAAGGCTTCGAGAAGTTCTGCGATACCAAGTTCACCGGCACCAAGCGATTTGGTCTCGACGGCAGCGAGTCGCTGATCCCTGCACTCGAGCAGATCATCAAGCGCGGCGGCAATCTCGGCGTGAAGGAGATCGTCGTCGGCATGCCGCATCGCGGCCGCCTCAACGTGCTGACCCAGGTCATGGGCAAGGCCCACCGCGCGCTGTTTCATGAGTTCAAGGGTGGCTCGGCCAATCCCGACGCAGTCGAAGGCTCCGGCGACGTCAAGTATCACCTCGGCGCGTCCTCCGACCGCGAGTTCGACGGCAACCGCATCCATCTGTCACTCACCGCCAACCCCTCGCATCTCGAGATCGTCGATCCCGTGGTGCTCGGCAAGGTCCGCGCCAAGCAGGACCAGCATGGCGATCCGCCGGACATGCGCATCTCGGTGATGCCGCTGTTGATGCATGGCGACGCGGCGTTCGCCGGCCAGGGCGTAGTGGCGGAATGCTTTGGCCTGTCTGATCTGAAGGGCTATCGTACCGGTGGCTCGGTGCACTTCATCGTCAACAACCAGATCGGCTTCACCACCTATCCGCGCTATTCGCGTTCGTCGCCTTACCCGTCCGACGTCGCGAAGATGATCGACGCGCCGATCTTCCACGTCAACGGCGACGATCCGGAAGCCGTGGTGTTCGCGGCCAAGGTCGCGACCGAATTCCGGCAGAAGTTCCACAAGCCTGTCGTCATCGACATGTGGTGTTATCGCCGCTACGGCCACAATGAGGGCGACGAGCCGGCCTTCACCCAGCCGGTCATGTACAAGCGGATCGCGGCCCATCCCTCGACCCTCACGCTCTACGCCAAGCGCCTGATCGCCGAAGGCGTGGTCACCGAGGGTGAGGTCGACAAGCTGAAGGCCGACTGGCGCGCCCGGCTCGATGCCGAGTTCGAGGCCGGCACCAGCTACAAGCCGAACAAGGCCGACTGGCTCGACGGCAAGTGGGCGGGCTTCAAGATCGCCGACCAGGAAGAGGATGCGCGGCGCGGCGTCACCGGCGTCGAGACCGCCACGCTGAAGGACATCGGCCGCAAGATCACCAAGGTGCCGGACGGTTTTCGCGTTCACCGCACCATCCAGCGCTTCCTCGATAACCGCGCCAAGGCCATCGACAACGGCGTCGGTATCGACTGGGCGACCGGCGAGGCGCTGGCGTTCTGCTCGCTGCTGGAGGAAGGTCGTCATGTCCGCCTGTCCGGCCAGGACTGCGAGCGCGGCACCTTCTCGCAGCGCCATTCGGTGCTGATCGACCAGGAGGACGAGAGCCGCTACACGCCGTTCAACCATCTCGGCGTCGAGCAGGGTCATTACGAGGTCATCAACTCGCTGCTGTCGGAAGAAGCCGTGCTCGGCTTCGAATACGGCTACTCGCTGGCCGAGCCGAATGCGCTGGCGCTGTGGGAAGCCCAGTTCGGCGATTTCGCCAACGGCGCGCAGGTGCTGTTCGACCAGTTCATCTCCTCCGGCGAGCGCAAATGGCTGCGCATGTCGGGCCTCGTCTGTCTGCTGCCGCATGGCTATGAGGGCCAGGGACCCGAGCACTCCTCGGCGCGCCTCGAGCGCTACCTGCAGATGTGCGCGGAAGACAACATGCAGGTGGTCTATCCGACCACGCCGGCGAACTACTTCCACGTTTTGCGCCGCCAGCTCCATCGCGAGATCCGCAAGCCGCTGATCCTGATGACGCCGAAGTCGCTGCTGCGGCACAAGCGTGCGGTGTCGCGGCTCGACGAGCTCGCCAAGGGCACGACGTTCCACCGCATCCTCTATGATGACGCCCAGATGCAGCCGAGCGAGGCCACCAAGCTGGTGCCGGACGAGAAGATCCGCCGCCTCGTGCTGTGCTCGGGCAAGGTCTATTACGACCTCTACGAGGAGCGCGAGAAGCGTGGCATCGACGACATCTACCTGATGCGTGTCGAGCAGCTCTATCCGGTGCCGCTGAAGGCGCTGGTTCAGGAGCTCGCTCGCTTCAAGAAGGCCGAGGTGATCTGGTGCCAGGAGGAGCCGCGCAACATGGGTGCGTGGCACTTCATCGAGCCCTATCTCGAATGGGTGCTCAACCAGGTGAACGGCGTAAGCCGGCGTCCGCGCTATGTCGGCCGCGCCGCCTCCGCCGCGACCGCGACCGGCTTGATGTCGAAGCACCAGGCGCAGCTCAAGGCGTTCCTCGACGAAGCGTTGAGCTAAACAATTTTGGACTGCGTCATGCCCCGCGAGAGCGGGGCATCCAGTGCTCCGCGACGTTCGTTCTGACGAGGGTTGCGGCGTAGTGGGTCGCTCGCATTCGCGCGACGGTGACATCCCAATTCATGACCGCACAAGCGATCTCCTTAAGGAAAAGACCATGACTGAAATTCGTGTGCCGACGCTCGGCGAATCCGTCACCGAAGCCACCATCGGCCGCTGGTTCAAGAAGGCCGGCGATCCCGTCGCCGTCGACGAGCCCTTGGTGGAGCTCGAGACCGACAAGGTCACCATCGAAGTGCCCGCGCCCTCGGCCGGCACGCTCAGCGAGATCATCGCTGCTGACGGTGCGACCGTTGCGGTGGGTGCGCTGCTCGGACAGATCACGGATGGCGCCGGCGCCGCCAAGCCGGCTGCGGCTCCCGCAAAGCCTGCCGCTGCCGCCGCGCCGGCCGCGGCTCCTGCACCTGCAGCGCCCAAGGCCGCGCCCGCCGATGCGCCGCTCGCCCCGTCGGTGCGAAAGCTTTCGGCCGAGACCGGCATTGATGCCTCGACCGTTCCGGGCTCCGGCAAGGACGGTCGCGTCACCAAGGGCGACATGCTCGCCGCGATCGAGCGCGCCGCCTCCGCGCCGACGCCGGTCAACCAGCCGGCCGCTGCCGTGCAGGTCCGTGCGCCGTCGCCCGCCGACGACGCCGCGCGCGAGGAACGCGTCAAGATGACCCGCCTGCGCCAGACCATCGCGCGGCGCCTCAAGGACGTGCAGAACACGGCTGCGATGCTGACGACCTTCAACGAGGTCGACATGACCAACGTCATGGCGCTGCGCGCGCACTACAAGGACGTGTTCGAGAAGAAGCACGGCTCCAAGCTCGGCTTCATGGGCTTCTTCACCAAGGCGGTGGTGCAGGCGCTGAAGGACATCCCGGCGGTCAACGCCGAGATCGACGGCACCGACCTGATCTACAAGAACTACTATCACATCGGCGTCGCGGTCGGCACCGACAAGGGACTTGTCGTTCCCGTTGTCCGTGACTGCGATCAGAAGTCGATCGCCGACATCGAGAAGGGCATTGCCGATTTCGGTCGCCGCGCGCGTGACGGCCAGCTCAAGATCGAGGAGATGCAGGGCGGCACCTTCACCATCACCAATGGCGGCATCTATGGCTCGCTGATGTCGACGCCGATCCTGAACGCGCCGCAGTCCGGCATCCTCGGCATGCACAAGATCCAGGAGCGGCCGATGGTGATCGGCGGCAAGGTCGAGGTCCGCCCGATGATGTATCTGGCGCTGTCCTATGATCACCGCGTGATCGACGGCAGGGAAGCCGTGACATTCCTGGTCCGTGTCAAGGAGAGCCTGGAAGATCCGGCGCGGCTGGTGCTGGACCTCTGACACCCAAAGTCTTGAAAGTGCCGTCGCCTGCAGGGGCGACGGCCTGTGCGCAAGGATGGAGGCGAGCGTGACGGACAAGGTTGCGATCATCACCGGCGGCAGCCGTGGCATCGGCCGCGCCACTGCGCTTGCAGCGGCGGAGCGCGGCTTTCGCGTGGTCGTCGGCTATGCAAGCAACAAGCAGGCTGCCGACGAGGTCGTAGCCGCGATCGAAGCCAAGAACGGCAAGGCAATCGCGGTGAAGTGCGATGTTGCCGAGGAAAGCGATATCCTCGCGCTGTTCAAGGCCGCCGACCAGTTCGGCACGTTAGGGGCTCTCGTCAACAATGGCGGCATTGTCGGCAAGAGCGGGGTGCGCGTCGACGAGATGTCGGCCGAGCGCATCCAGCGTGTGATGGCGGTCAACGTCACCGGCTCCATCCTCTGCGCGCGCGAGGCGGTCAAACGCATGTCGACCAAGCATGGCGGCAAGGGCGGCGTGATCGTCAACCTGTCGTCGGTCGCTGCAAAGCTCGGCTCGCCGAACACCTATGTCGACTATGCCGCCTCCAAGGGCGCGATCGATTCCTTCACCGTCGGCCTCGGCTACGAGGTCGCCGGCGAAGGCATTCGCGTCGCGGGCATCCGGCCCGGCCTGATCGACACCGAAATCCACGCCGCCGGCGGCGAGCCCGACCGCGCCCATCGTCTGGCCCATATGGTGCCGATGAAGCGCGTCGGCACCGCCGAGGAAATCGCCAATGCCATCGTCTGGCTGATGTCCGACGATGCCTCCTACGTCACCTCAGCCATTCTCGACGTGTCCGGCGGACGCTGACACGTCTTCTCACGCTAAATTACGGGACTTCCTCTCATGGCTACCTACGATCTCATCGTCATCGGCACCGGACCGGGCGGTTATGTCTGCGCGGTGCGCGCGAGCCAGCTCGGCATGAAAGTCGCCGTGGTCGAAAAGAACCCCACGCTCGGCGGCACCTGCCTCAACATCGGCTGCATGCCCTCGAAGGCTCTGCTGCATGCTTCGGAGATGTTCGAGGAAGCCGCACATTCCTTCGCCAAGATGGGCGTGTCGGTCTCGACGCCGAAGCTCGAGCTTCCGGCGATGATGAACTTCAAGCTGCAGGGCATTGACGGCAACGTCAAGGGCGTCGAATTCCTGATGAAGAAGAACAAGGTCGACGTGCTCAAGGGCAGCGGCAAGATCCTGGGCACCGGCAAGGTCGAGGTCTCCGCGGACGGCAAGTCGCAGGTCATCGAGACCAAGAACATCGTGATCGCCACCGGCTCGGACATCGCGCGGCTGAAGGGCATCGAGATCGACGAGAAGCGCATCGTGTCGTCGACCGGCGCACTGTCGCTGGAGAAGGTGCCGGGCAGGTTGCTGGTCATCGGCGCCGGCGTGATCGGGCTCGAGCTTGGCTCGGTGTGGCGCAGGCTCGGGTCCGAAGTCATGGTCGTCGAATTCCTCGATCGCATCCTGCCGGGCATGGACGGCGAAGTCGCACGGCAATTTCAACGCATCCTTGAAAAGCAGGGATTCGCGTTCAAGCTGGGCTCGAAGGTCACCGGCGTCGAATCCAACGGCAAGGCACTGCTTGCGAAGATCGAGCCGGCCGCGGGCGGTGCGGCCGAGACCATCGAGGCTGATGTTGTGCTGGTCTGCATCGGCCGTGTGCCCTACACCGACGGTCTCGGGCTGAAGGAAGCCGGCGTTGCGCTTGATAATCGCGGCCGCGTCCAGATCGATGCCCATTTCGCGACCACGTTGAAGGGCGTCTATGCCATCGGCGACGTCGTCGCCGGCCCGATGCTCGCGCACAAGGCGGAGGACGAAGGCGTTGCGGTGGCGGAGATCCTCGCCGGCCAGGCTGGTCACGTGAACTACGACGTGATCCCAGGTGTGGTGTATACCACGCCGGAAGTATCCTCCGTCGGCAAGACCGAGGAAGAGCTGAAGCAAGCGGGCGTGGTCTACACCGTCGGGAAGTTTCCCTTTACCGCCAACGGCCGCTCCAAGGTCAACCAGACCACCGACGGGTTCGTGAAAATTCTCGCAGATGCGAAGACCGATCGCGTGCTTGGCGTGCACATTATCGGCCGTGAAGCCGGCGAAATGATCCACGAGGCGTGTGTGCTGATGGAGTTTGGGGGCAGCGCGGAAGACCTCGCCCGTACCTGCCATGCGCATCCGACCCGCTCCGAGGCCGTCAAGGAAGCCGCGCTTGCAGTCGGCAAGCGGGCCATCCATATGTAGGCGACGCGCCGAGCCGAATCGGGCGGGAAAGACATGCTGCGCCGCCTTCTTCAACCGGTCTGGGTCCTGCTGGCGATCATCTTTTTGATCGAAGCCTGGCTGTGGGATCATCTCGAGCCGATCGTGGCGCGTGTCGTCGCCGCGATCCCGCTCGCGCAGTTCAAGCAATGGCTGACCGAACGAGTCGATGCGCTATCGCCGGCGATGACGCTGATCGTCTTCGCCGTACCGATCATCCCGCTGTTTCCGCTCAAGCTGGTCGGGCTCTGGCTGCTCACCCACGAATACTGGATGAGCGCGGTGTTCACGATCCTGTTCGCCAAACTGCTCGGCGTCGGCGTCACCGCCTTCGTGTTCGACGTGACGCGCGACAAGCTGCTGGAGATGGCGTGGTTCGAGCGGCTCTATGATTTCGTGATGATGATCCGCGCCAAATCGACGGCGCTGGTCGAGCCGATCAAGCTGCGCATCAAGAATGCCCTCACCGGCAATGGCGAGGGATGGTCCTCCCGGGCGCTCCGCCTGATCCAGCGTTTCCGCAAGAGCGTGCACGAGGCGCGGTAGCTATCCGCCATGCACTCGGTGTCATTGTCCGCGAAAGCGGGCAATCCAGTATCTCAGAGACATCGACGATGAGCGGCGAGGGGGCGCCGCTCCGGATACCCCGGTCAAGCCGGGGCATGCCAGCGGTATGTGTGGTACGCGTCTCGCGCCCGCCCCTTTACCCGTGCAAATGCAACAGATGCGGCCACCACAGGCCGAGCGCGGTCATCACCATGCCGGCGAGCGTCAGGATGCCGCCGACATAGGCGAGCGCAATGATGCCGGTGATGATGGTGGCGGAGGCCAGCACGATGCCGATCTGGAAGGCGGCCGAGGCCAGCTCGAAGTGGTGGTACTTTGCCGTCGCCTCGTCACGCTCGTGCTCGGCGTGCTTGGCCTTCTCGGCAAGCTGCTCGGTGCCCTCGCCGGTCTCCGGCTCGGAGCGATAGCGCGCCGCGGTCTTCTGCCAGTCCTCGATCTGCTTCTGGATAGCCGCCTTGTTGGCGTCGTCGGACGCCGTGCCCAGCGTGAGCTTGCCCTGCTCGGCCGCGGTCTGCACCACGGTGCGGCGGATGCTCTTGGCCTGGAAGAACGCCCAGAGATTGGCGGCCTCGACATTCTTGCTGATCGCCTCGGTCTGCGCACCCTTGCCGAGCGTCTCCGAGATCGCAAGGAACAGCGCCAGCACCGCGATCAGAAGGGCGATCTTCTTGTTCTCGCCGGATGCGTGCTCGGCATGCTCCGCGTGCTCCATGCTTTCGTGTGCGCTCATAATGTCCCTCCTGGATCCGCCGGTACGATTGACCGAACCGCGCGAGCTGCGCAAGAGGTAAAGCCGCACCGAGCATCGCCGCATGTCCGCGGCTGCCCACGCTATCCACCGTTCATCTCACCCGTTCGGACGGATATTCGACGGCGCGGCCGAAATCCGCGTTGTCGTCATACGGCGTTACAAAAAATCGCGGAGAATGCCGCTCGAACGTGCTGCCGGCAAGGCAGGAGAACACCAGCGGAAATGTATCGACGAGCGTGAGGTCGTCGGCTGCCGCCGCGCGGCATTGCGCAGGCAGTCGCATCGCGTTCAATGCGCCGAATCTTTCATGCAGGTCGGCATCGGACCAGTCGGTCGGCGGCCGCTTGAGCTGGCCGCGGAACGCGGTGCCATGGTCCGACTGGAGGATGATCAGCGCGTCGGAATCGGACTGGACGATCTTCTGCAACAACGTCAGCGTCTGCGAATTGGTGCAGCGAAGCTGATCGATGAAGGCCGGACGTTTCGTCGGAATCCAGTGCTGGAGGTCGGGATCGCCGGCGCGAAAGCCGCAGTCTGCCGTGAAGCGGATCGGCGGATGTGGCGCCAGCACATGCGCATATAGAAAGAAGGGTGACGGCGTCGCGCGGACGGCGTCGAGTTTCGCGGTCAGGTCGTTCACCCCGCCCCAGGCGAATGGCGCCGATTGCTGGTGTTCGAGGATGAGGTCGATGATCGGCGTGTTGGACAGGATGGCGATGTCGAGCTCGTCGAGCCCGAGATTGCCGCGGACGCATTTCGGCACGTCAGGTGCGCATTCGGTCAGGTAGTCGTAGCCGTTCTCGAAGTGGACATAGTTGTATCCGGCCGTTGTGAGGCGAGACACCGTCCGGCTCTTGCCGCGCACTATGGCTTGCATCGTCTCCACCGCAAGCGGCTCGAGCGCATCGCCTTCACCCGTGACGGTGTAGTCGGAATTGAGCGTGCTGGAGATCGAGTTGACGGTGGAAGGGAAATTGGAGCGGCTCTTGCCGAGCACGACGAAATCGAGCGCGGCCAACGACCGGATAAAGTCGCCGTTGTCGAACGCGAACTCCTCCTTGAGGACATCCTCCCGTGGATAGCCGTCCAGCACGATCCAATAGATATTGGGCGAGATCCTGAACCTGGCCGCCGCCGGCTCGCTACTATCAGCGGTGTGCGCCTGGGCGCGGTGCTCCCGCGTCAGGATCGTCGCGATGCGGGCAAGCGCCGGCGCCGAAAATGCGAGCGATACGACAAGGCAGATCGTGATGGCCACAGTCTCGCGCAGCAAGCGCAGCGCGAGGACGCCGGTGCCGATCGCCACCGCGGTCCAGGCCGCGGGCGCCCAGTCGCCGAGATGGGCCTTCAGCTCGTGCTGGATCAGGTTGACATCATAGGCGAAGAACATGAAGACCATCAGCCCGGTCGCAAGCAGGATCCGCCACAGCGGAATCTTCCGCAGCAACAGCGCAAGGCCCGTCGCGAGGATTGCAGCGGCGGCCAGCGTGCCGGCGGCGTAGTGCAGCACCCGCCAGGGGCTCGCCAGCTCGGCCATGTTCGCGGCGTAGAAGTCGAGCAGCGGTAAGGTCGACAGGATGGTCGCAGCCAGCAACGCGCGCAGCAGATTGGATTTTTCCTGGAGGTGCAGCGGCATGCCGGTTCAGCTCGCAAGTCTTTCGAATTCGTATAGCGTGCGGCCGTAGGGCGTGAGCTCGAGGCGCTGCACGATTCGGGCGTGGCGGCCGAGGGCCTGCTCGAACTGACCGCTGTCATAGCGGTCGAAAACGTCGCGCCGCAGCCGCAACATGCGCTGGATCATCAGATCGGATTTCGGGACGAATTCGATCACGCCGCGTGGCGCGAGCGTGACCAGCCATTCGACCACCGACGACAGCGGCACGTTCCGGCCGATCGCAAGGTGATGCACGATGGCAAGCGCGATCACCGCGTCCGCGCCGCGTCGCGACGTCAGGCCCGATCGTTCGGTCTCCGCCCAGCCCTGGCCGGGGCTGGGATTCGCCGCGTCGCTGAAGAGCGGCAGGAAGGATAGGCCGGCGTCGGTCGCGCGTAGGACCGCGGATTCCAGCGCATTGAGGTCGGCGTCGAGCCCGATGACCGAGCGCGTCTGGTTCTGGAGCAGCGATTGCGAATACCGGCCCGTGTTGCAGCCGACATCCCATGCGTGCAGCGGAGCATGCCGGCGCGAGAAGCAGCCGATGAATTCCTGCTTCCCGTCCTCCTCGTCGTCCGCATACGATGTGTTCGCACTCTCATATTGCTGCCACTCGGTGGGCCCGACGTCTTTCGGGACAAGGCCGGCGACCCAGCCGCGCAGGCGCCGCAGCACCATTTGCAGCGCGGCCTTGGGCAACGGCTTCCCCTCGCGCGAGGGACCGTCTGCGCGTCGCCGCGCGCGCCGTTGCAACAGCTCGGGCAGCGTGATGTTGGTCAGCACATCGGGCGCCAGCCAGCGCTTCGGCCAACTGATCAGCGCGACGATCTCGCTGGTCGGGATGCCTTCCAGAGCGCCGCGATACCATGCGTTGTGCGAGATGCCGAACAGGGCGCGCAGCAGCAGCGGGTTGACGAACTGCTCGACGAATTGGCGCTGGCCGATCCAGTAGTCGCCGTTCCGGTACGGCACGAAGGACGGAATATCGATGAACACGGGCCTGACGCCGAAGAACTGAACATTGTAGGCGCTCGCATCCGAGAGCGTGAGATCGAACTCGAGCGCGCGCAAATGAATGTCGAGATGCAACAGCGCAGCGCGCTTGAGCAGCGCGAACGGCCATTCATAGGGGTAGGAGACGAACGGAAGTCTTGGATGCTCCAGAAGATGCCAAGCTCCGGGGGGCTTGTTCGCCGCAGCCTCGTCGGGGCTGACTTCCTCGGCTCCGATAATCCATCCCTTCTCGATCAGGTCGTCGTAGGCGCCGGACGATTTCAGGAGCAGGAAATTTCGATGGGCCTCGTCATTGACCGCGCGAAAGATGCGATCGCCTGACGAGAAGATATATCCGGAGGGATCGCGGAACGAGCCTGGATCACGCATCACGGTCGGGGGAGGATCCGTTGGACCAAACCTCCGGCGGTGTCTTGGAGCGGGCGAAGAAGCCCAGGATCCGCTTTCCATAGGAGCGGACGGCGATGATGCCACCGGCAATGCCGGCGATCAGCCCTTGTACGGCGAAGGCGCCCGTGCCGGGATCCAGATAGGCGTAAGCGCTGGTCGGCATCAGCACGGCAAGGCCGGCCAGGAGTCCCACGATGACCACAGGAGAGTTTTTGTTCTTCATTGAACGCCCCATCACTGCAGCGGCGGCCAGAACGTGCCGGCACCACCGTCAGCTACGGAACGTAGCATTCCACCACAAGGCGTAACCTTAAATCTTGTCCATCAAGCCAAGTGTGACGGGCTGATGTGACTTTTGTGCATCTGTTGTCGCAATGCCGCATTTCGACGAACAAGGCTGCTTGGAAATAATCAGAAATAAATGCTCAGCGCCGCGGATGTGCGCTGGCGTAGACTTCGAGCAGCCGTTCGGAATCGATGCCGGTATAGATCTGCGTGGTCGACAGCGAGGAATGGCCGAGCAATTCCTGGATCGCGCGCAAGTCGCCGCCGCGTGACAGAAGATGCGTGGCAAAGGAATGCCGCAGCGCATGTGGCGTGGCGCTGTCGGGCAGGCCAAGTGCGCCGCGCAGTCGCTCCATCGCGAGCTGGATGATGCGCGGGCTCAGCGGCCCGCCGCGCGCGCCGACGAAGATCGGTCCTTCGGCTGCAAGCGGATGCGGGCACATCGCGACATATTCGGCGACCAGCGCCAGCACATTTTGCAGCACCGGCACCATGCGCGTCTTGTTGCCCTTGCCGGTGACGACGAGCACATCGCCTTCGCCGGGGCGCGGCACGTCGCGTCGCTTCAGCCCCAGAGCTTCCGAGATGCGCAGGCCCGAGCCGTACAAGAGAGCCATCACGGCGGCGTCGCGCACCAGGATCCAGGTCTCGCGCTCTTCGCCGGCGCGCTCGTCGGCGTCAGTGACGCGTTTGGCTGAAACCATCGGCAGCGGCTTCGGCAGGCTCTTGGCCACCTTCGGCGCGCGGATCGCCGAGAGCGCACCGACCTTGCCCTTGCCTTCGCGCTCCAGGAAGCGGCCGAACGAACGCAGGCCTGCAAGCGCGCGCATCAGGGAGCGGCCGGCGACGTCGTCGGCGCGGCGCATCGCCATGAAGGCCCTGATGTCGCTGGCCTCGAGCGCGGCGAAGCGCTTCAGCGTCACGCGCTCGCCCCAATGCGTGCAGAGGAAATCCAGGCACTGCCTGAGGTCACGGGAATAGGCCTCCAGCGTCTTCGGCGACAGCCGCCGCTCGGCGCCGAGATGCGACAGCCAGCGCATCATCTCCTGCGCGATGTCAGGATCGGCGCTGGCGAGCTCGATTTTCGGGGCGGCCGCTTTGCTCATGCGCTCTGGACGTAATGGTTCCGCTCAGTATATCGCATCACACCCGTTTACTGTTCGCTAAGGCCGCCCCACGGCGCTAGCTTCAAGGCCTTTAGGTTCCGATTCTCCGTCCATGGATCATTCGTCGCGCAGCACGACCGCTCCCCAGGCCATTTCGACCCGCATGGTCGACGTGCTGGTGCCGGTCGCGCTCGACCAGACCTATTCCTACCGCGTGCCGCGCGGCATGGAGTTGAAGGCGGGCGATCTCCTCAGTGTGCCGCTCGGCCCGCGCGAGGTGCTGGCGGTGGTGTGGGCGGAGAACGCCAATCCGGATCCGCGCCTGCACAACCGTCTGAAGGACGTCAGCGAGAAGCTCGACGTTTCGCCGCTCAAGGGCGAGCTGCGCGCGCTGGTCGACTGGGTCGCCAACTACACGCTCGGTCCGCGCGGCATGGTTTTGCGCATGTGCCTGCGCATGGGCGAAAATCTCGGGCCCGAGCGGACGCGCGCCGGCGTGCGGCTGGTCGGCGATCCGCCAAGGCGCCTGACGCCGGCGCGGCAGCGTGTGATCGAGGTGTTGTCGGACCGTCTGCTGCACGGCAAATCCGATGTCGTGAAGGAGGCAGGTGTTTCGGCCGGGGTGATCGACGGCTTGGTCGACGAAGGCACGCTGACGGTCGAGCCGTTGCCGCCGCCGCCTCCGCCCCCGGCGCCTGATCCCGCCTACGGACAGCCGGAATTCACGCACCTCCAGCGCGCCGCGGTCGATGCGATGCGCGCGCTCGCGGGCAACGGCACCTTTCATGTCGCCCTCCTCGATGGCGTCACCGGCTCCGGCAAGACCGAGGTCTATTTCGAGGCGGTCGCCGAGACCATCCGCCGCGGCAAGCAGTCGCTGATCCTGATGCCGGAGATCGCGCTCACCGGCCAGTTCCTCGACCGCTTCGCGCAACGGTTTGGCGTGCGACCGCTGGAATGGCATTCGGAGCTCACCCCGCGCACCCGCGCGCGCAACTGGGCGGCGATCTCGGAAGGCAGCGCGCCGGTCGTGGTCGGCGCGCGCTCGGCGCTGTTTCTGCCCTACGCCAATCTCGGCCTCATCGTCGTCGATGAAGAGCACGACCAGGCCTACAAGCAGGATGACGGCGTGCATTATCACGCCCGCGACATGGCGGTGGTGCGGGCGCATATCGCAAAAATTCCGATCGTGCTGGCCTCTGCGACGCCGTCGGTCGAATCCGAGGTCAACGCGCGCAAGGGACGCTACCAGCGCATCGCGCTGCCCTCGCGCTTCGGCGGCCAGCACATGCCGCATATCGAGGCGATCGATTTGCGCCGCGAGCAGCCGGCGCGCGGCCGCTTCATCTCGCCGCGGCTCGCCGGCGAGATGAAGGCCGCGATCGAGCGGCGCGAGCAGGCGCTGTTGTTCCTCAATCGCCGCGGCTACGCGCCGCTGACGCTATGCCGCGCCTGCGGCCATCGCTTTTCCTGCACGATCTGCGATGCCTGGCTGGTCGATCACAGATTCCGCCAGCGGCTGGTCTGCCATCACTGTGGTTTCTCGATGCCGCGGCCGAACGTCTGCCCGCATTGCGCGGCCGAGGAATCGCTGGTCGCGGTCGGGCCCGGCGTCGAGCGCTTGCAGGAGGAGGCGGCGTCGCTGTTTCCGCAAGCCCGCACCATGGTGCTGTCGAGCGATCTCATCACCTCGATCGAGACCATGCGCTCGGAGCTGAACGACATTGCCGAGGGCCGTGTCGATATCATCATCGGCACGCAGCTCGTGGCAAAAGGCCACAATTTTCCGCGGCTCAATCTGGTCGGCGTCGTCGATGCGGATCTCGGCCTTTCCAACGGCGATCCGCGCGCAGCCGAGCGTACCTGGCAGTTGCTCAACCAGGTGATCGGCCGTGCCGGCCGCGAGCAGGGCCGTGGCGTCGGCTATCTCCAGACCCATCAGCCCGAGCATCCCGTGATGAAGGCGCTGATCGCCTGCGATCGCGAGGCGTTCTACAACAGCGAGATCGAGCTGCGAGAGCGCACGCTCTACCCGCCGTTCGGGCGGCTCGCGGGCCTGATCATTTCCGCCGGCGACCGCCCGAGTGCGGAAGGATTTGCGCGCCGGCTCGTTGCGGTGGCGCCGCGCGACGAACGCGTGAAGGTGCTGGGACCTGCGGAAGCGCCGCTCGCCGTGATCAAGGGCCGTTACCGTTTCCGGATCCTGGTGAAATCCGCGCGCGGCTTCGATCTCTCGGACTATTTGCGCAACTGGCTTGCCGTGGCGCCGAAGCCGAAAGGCAATCTCAAGCTCGAGACCGACGTCGACCCGCAGAGCTTTTTGTAGCGACGCGCGCGACTCCATTCCCGTCGTTGCGGGCGCAGCATGCTGAACTGTCATCGCCCGACTTGATCGGGCGATCCAGTATTCCGAAGCAGCAATTGTTCAATCGATAGGTCGCGGCGTACTGGATTCCCCGCTTTCGCGGGGAATGACTGCGGAGGGTGAGGCGGCAGCTGCGCTCGCAGTGACAGCAAAAGAAAAAGCCCGCCGTCCCCCAAGACGGCGGGCTGTTTTTCGCGCGCTTCGCGCGTCGAATGTTACGAGACGACCTCGGCGGTTACGCGGCCGACGCCGGCGCCGGTCAGGCCGATGGCGCGGGCAGCACCGGTAGAGAGGTCGAGGACACGGCCGCGAACGAACGGGCCACGGTCATTGATGGTGACGATGACGCTCTGGCCGCCATGGGTGACGCGCACCTTGGTGCCGAACGGCAGCGAACGGTGCGCCGCGGTCATGGCGTTCTGGTTGAAGCGTGCGCCCGACGCTGTGCGGCTGCCGGACTCATTGCCGTAATAGGAGGCCATGCCCGAGAATGTGTGGCCGGAACCCGAAGAGGGCGCCACGGAGGCGTTGGCGTTCATCCAGGAACCCGTATTGGACGTGTCGCTGGTGCTGGCCTCGTGATGGTGGTGGTGCCGATAATGGTGATGCCGGGATTTGGCGGAAGCTTCGGTGGCAGTTCCACCGATGACGAGAGTGGCAGCGACGAAAGCGATCGCCGTCCGCGGTCGGGTTGCGCACCCCGTGTTCAATGACAACATTTATTGGTCCCTACGCTAGTATTGCCACATATGTGGCTAGTGGAGCCCCCATCAGTTTGTGAGCGATTGCGCGTTTCACGTCGCAATGCGGCATGAATTGGGCAGTAATTTCGTCATGTGTCCGGATGAGACATCTTGTTATCCGATCGGATTTTCGTCGGATATTTTGTTATCGCCGCCTTTAACGATTGGTTAACCAAACGATTACTTGTAAATACTGTAAAGCCAAGTTTTCAACCGACGCGTTGAGAATTTGATAAGTAATTGACCAAGTGAAGCGGCGGCGACCGACCTCACGTCTCTGCGAGCTGTGTTCATGGCCGGTATGCGAAAAAGGCAGGAACTAATTCCTGTCGGACCGACCGGGCGACCCCTTTTGGGTGGGTGCAGGATGGTGGCGTGGTGCCGGGTGGCGCGCTGTGACCGTGCCCACAGCAGGGACGGAGAGCCGCAGCCTTTAATTTGGCGTCATGTTGCACCTGCGCCCCTGCTATGTTAGCAAAGCCGCGATTTTAACGAGCCCGGCACTTCCCTGTGTCGGTCGAAAATCGAAGTCCCGCTTGAATTCCAAGGGCTTGGATCGCTAGGCGCCGCTTCGTGGCGACGGTTTTTCCCTTGCGAGTTTGACAGCTATAAAGAGCGCGTCTGTGGCTGCAGAAGATACGTCCGTTTCAGGTGTGTCCGGCCGTTATGCAACGGCCTTGTTTGAACTGGCCCGCGACCAGAATGTGGTCGATGCGGTCAAAGCCGATCTCGACCGGTTCGGCACCATGCTCAACGACAGCGCCGATCTGAAGCGCCTCGTCCGCAGCCCGGTGTTCTCGGCAGACAGCCAGTCCAAGGCGCTGTCCGCGGTGCTGGACAAGGCCGGCATATCAGGCATTTCCGCCAATTTCCTCAAGGTGCTGACCGCCAACCGCCGGCTGTTCGCGGTGGCCGACGTCATCCGCGCCTACGGCGCGCTGGTCGCCAAATATAAAGGTGAGGCCTCTGCCGACGTGACCGTCGCGGAGCCGCTCTCGGACAAGAATCTCGACGCCCTCAAGGCCGCCCTCAAATCGGTGACCGGCAAGGACGTCGCGCTCAACGTGAAAGTCGATCCCTCGATCATCGGTGGCCTCGTCGTCAAGCTTGGCAGCCGAATGATCGATAGTTCGCTTCGCACCAAACTCAATTCGATCAAGCACGCGATGAAAGAGGCAGGCTGATGGACATCCGCGCCGCGGAAATTTCCGCGATCCTCAAGGACCAGATCAAGAATTTCGGCCAGGAAGCTGAAGTCTCCGAAGTCGGACAGGTGCTGTCCGTCGGCGACGGTATCGCCCGCGTCTATGGTCTGGACAACGTCCAGGCCGGTGAAATGGTTGAGTTCGAGAACGGCACCCGCGGCATGGCGCTGAACCTCGAAACCGACAACGTCGGTATCGTGATTTTCGGCGCCGACCGCGAGATCAAGGAAGGCCAGACCGTCAAGCGCACCCGCGCCATCGTGGACGCGCCGGTCGGCAAGGGTCTGCTCGGCCGCGTCGTCGACGCGCTCGGCAATCCCATCGACGGCAAGGGTCCGATCCAGGCCGACAAGCGCATGCGCGTCGACGTCAAGGCGCCCGGCATCATTCCGCGCAAGTCGGTGAGCGAGCCGATGGCGACCGGCCTCAAGGCGATCGATGCCCTGATCCCGATTGGCCGCGGCCAGCGCGAGCTGATCATCGGCGACCGCCAGACCGGCAAGACCGCGATCGCGCTCGACACCATCCTGAACCAGAAACCGCTCAACGCGCAGCCCGACGAGAACATCAAGCTCTACTGCGTCTACGTCGCGATCGGCCAGAAGCGTTCGACCGTCGCCCAGTTCGTGAAGGTGCTGGAAGAGCAGGGAGCGCTGGAATATTCGATCGTCGTCGCCGCCACCGCCTCCGATCCGGCGCCAATGCAGTACATCGCCCCCTTCACCGGCTGCACCATGGGCGAGTACTTCCGCGACAACGGCATGCACGCCGTCATCATCTATGACGATCTGTCCAAGCAGGCCGTCGCCTACCGCCAGATGTCGCTGCTGCTGCGCCGCCCGCCGGGCCGCGAAGCCTATCCGGGCGACGTGTTCTACCTGCACTCCCGCCTGCTCGAGCGCGCGGCGAAGCTCAACAAGGACCAGGGCTCGGGCTCGCTGACGGCGCTGCCGGTCATCGAAACCCAGGCCAACGACGTGTCGGCCTACATTCCGACCAACGTCATCTCGATCACCGACGGCCAGATCTTCCTGGAAACCGATCTGTTCTTCCAGGGCATCCGCCCCGCGGTGAACGTCGGTCTGTCGGTGTCGCGCGTCGGCTCTTCGGCGCAGACCAAGGCCACCAAGAAGGTCGCCGGCAAGATCAAGGGCGAGCTCGCGCAATACCGCGAAATGGCGGCGTTCGCGCAGTTCGGCTCCGACCTCGACGCCTCGACCCAGCGCCTGCTCAACCGCGGCTCGCGCCTGACCGAGCTTCTGAAGCAGCCGCAGTTCTCGCCGCTGAAGATGGAAGAGCAGGTCTGCGTGATCTGGGCCGGCACCAACGGCTATCTCGATCCGCTGCCGATCAACAAGGTGCGGGCGTTCGAGGACGGCCTGTTGTCGCTGCTGCGCGGCAAGAACGTCGAGATCCTCAATGCGATCCGCGACAGCCGTGACCTCTCGGACGACACGGCGGCCAAGCTGAAAGGCGTGGTCGAAGGCTTCGCGAAGTCCTTCGCCTAACAAAAAGCCGTCATGGCCGGGCTTGTCCCGGCCATCCACGCGCTTCCGCGTGGAGAGCAAGACGTGGATGGCCGGGACAAGCCCGGGCATGACGAATGGATAGGGTTGCGGTTGGACTAGAAGTCGGACCGTCGGGGTGAACGAAGAATGGCGTCTCTCAAAGACATGCGGGTCCGCATCGCCTCCACCAAGGCGACGCAGAAGATCACCAAGGCCATGCAGATGGTGGCGGCGTCGAAGCTGCGCCGCGCCCAGAGTGCCGCCGAAGCGGCGCGGCCCTATGCGGACAAGATGTCTGCCGTGATCGCCAATATCGCCAGCGCCGCGGCGGGCTCGCCCGGCGCGCCTGCGCTGCTCACGGGCACCGGCAAGGATCAGGTCCACCTGCTCCTGGTCTGCACCGGCGAGCGCGGCCTGTCGGGCGCATTCAACTCCTCGATCGTGCGTCTCGCGCGCGAGCGCGCGTTGGCCCTCCAGAACGAGGGCAAGGAAGTCAAATTCTTTTGCGTCGGTCGCAAGGGCTATGAGCAGCTCCGTCGCCTGTTCGACAAGCAGATCGTCGAGCACCTGGATCTTCGCGCTGTCCGCCAGCTCGGCTTCGTCAACGCCGAGGATATCGCCAAGAAGGTGCTGGCGCGCTTCGAGGCCGGCGAGTTCGACGTCTGCACGCTGTTCTACTCGCAATTCAAGTCGGTGATTGCACAGATCCCGACCGCCCAGCAGGTGATCCCGCTGGTCGTCGAGGAGCCCGCCGCCGGCGCCAGCACGACGTCCTACGAATACGAGCCGGAAGAGGACGAGATCCTCACCCGCCTCCTGCCGCGCAATCTTGCGGTGCAGGTCTTCCGCGCGCTGCTCGAGAACAACGCTTCGTTCTATGGCGCGCAGATGTCGGCGATGGACAACGCCACCCGCAACGCCGGCGAAATGATCCGCAAGCAGACGCTGGTCTACAACCGCACGCGTCAGGCTCAGATCACCAAGGAACTCATCGAAATCATCTCCGGCGCAGAAGCAGTCTGACCGGAAGCGAAATTCGGATCGAAGGAGACAGTAAATGGCTACAGCAGCCACCCAGATCGGTCGCGTCACCCAGGTCATGGGCGCCGTTGTCGACGTGCAGTTCGAAGGCCACCTGCCGGCCATTCTCAACTCGCTGGAGACCAAGAACGGCAACAACCGCCTGGTGCTGGAAGTCGCGCAGCACCTCGGCGAATCGACCGTCCGCACGATCGCGATGGACGCCACCGAAGGTCTGGTGCGCGGTCAGGAAGTGACCGACACCGGTCAGCCGATCTCGGTTCCCGTGGGTGACGGCACGCTGGGCCGCATCATGAACGTCATCGGCGAGCCGATCGACGAAGCTGGTCCCATCAAGGCCGAGGGCATTCGCGCGATCCATCAGGAAGCGCCGACCTATACCGACCAGTCGACGGAAGCTGAAATTCTCGTCACTGGTATCAAGGTCGTCGATCTGCTTGCTCCGTACGCGAAGGGCGGCAAGATCGGCCTGTTCGGCGGCGCCGGCGTCGGCAAGACCGTGCTGATTCAGGAGCTGATCAACAACGTCGCCAAGGCGCACGGTGGTTACTCCGTGTTCGCCGGCGTCGGCGAGCGCACCCGCGAGGGCAACGACCTCTATCACGAGTTCATCGAATCCAAGGTCAACGCCGATCCGCACAATCCGGATCCGAGCGTGAAGTCGAAGTGCGCGCTGGTGTTCGGCCAGATGAACGAGCCGCCGGGCGCGCGTGCCCGCGTCGGCCTCACCGGTCTGACCGTCGCCGAGCACTTCCGCGACCAGGGCCAGGACGTGCTGTTCTTCGTCGACAACATCTTCCGCTTCACCCAGGCCGGCTCGGAAGTGTCGGCGCTGCTTGGCCGTATTCCTTCGGCGGTGGGTTATCAGCCGACGCTCGCCACCGACATGGGCGCGCTGCAGGAGCGCATCACCACCACGCAGAAGGGCTCGATCACCTCGGTGCAGGCCATTTACGTGCCGGCCGACGACTTGACCGATCCGGCGCCCGCAACCTCGTTCGCGCATCTTGACGCGACCACCGTGCTGTCGCGCGCGATCTCGGAAAAGGGCATCTACCCGGCGGTGGACCCGCTCGACTCGACCTCGCGCATGCTCTCGCCGCTCGTCGTCGGGCAGGAGCACTACGACACCGCTCGCCAGGTCCAGCAGGTGCTGCAGCGTTACAAGTCGCTCCAGGACATCATCGCCATTCTCGGCATGGACGAGCTTTCGGAAGAGGACAAGCTGACGGTGGCCCGCGCCCGCAAGATCGAGCGCTTCCTGTCGCAGCCGTTCCACGTCGCCGAAGTCTTCACCGGCTCGCCCGGCAAGTTCGTCGACCTCGCGGACACCATCAAGGGCTTCCGCGGCCTCTGCGAAGGCAAGTACGACCACCTCCCGGAAGCCGCCTTCTACATGGTCGGCACCATCGAAGAGGCGGTCGAGAAGGGCAAGAAGCTGGCCGCTGAAGCGGCCTAAGCCGTCTCAACTCGTCATCGCCGGGCAAAAGCGCGAAGCGCGTCTTCAACCTAACAACCCGGCGATCCATCGAAAGAGAACTTTGATGGATGGACCCGCGGGTCAAGCCCGCGGGTGACAACCGAAGCAAGCGGAAACATCATGGCCACCTTCCACTTCGATCTCGTCTCTCCCGAAAAGCTCGCCTTCTCCGGCGAGGTCGATCAGGTCGACATTCCCGGCTGGGAAGGTGATTTCGGCGTGCTCGCCGGACATGCGCCCGTCGTGGCTGCGGTGCGACCGGGCATCCTGACCATCATCGCCGGCGGCCAGAAGCAGAAGGTCATCGTGACCGGTGGTCTCGCCGAAGTCTCCGACAATCGCCTGACGGTCCTCGCCGACGTCGCCACCTCGATCGACGAGCTCGACCGGGCGCAGTTCGCCGATACCATCACGCAGATGCAGGAGAAGCTCTCGGAGAAGGAAGGCGGTGAACTCGATCTCGCGATCGCGCGCCTCGACCACTACAAGAGCATCCAGCATCAGCTCAACACGACGGCGATGCACTAAGCCCCGGGGCACCGCTCCGGGGCTCGCACAAAAATTTCTGAATGAATTCAGCGCTCGTCATCGAAGTGACGGGCGCTGAAACCTTATTGCACCGCGTCTTGGATAACGGCATTCTGCCGCTGCAATTGGAGTTCCGGGGCTGGTGCAGATGAAACGCAAGATCGCGGCGATCTTCGCAGCCGATATTGCCGGCTATTCCAGGCTGGTCGCGGAAGACGAAGAGGAGACGCTGCGGCGTCTGGCGTCCTATCGGGCGGTCGTCGACGATTTCATCGCCAAAGCCGGCGGGCGTATCTTCAACACCGCCGGCGATGCCGTTCTCGCGGAATTTCCGAGTGCAGTGGATGCGGTGCGCTGCGCGATCGACATCCAGGAGTCCTTGCGGACCCGCAACATGGCCTACCCGCCGAGCCGGCAGATGTCGTTCCGCATCGGCATCACCATTGGCGACGTGGTCGAGCGTGACGGCGATCTCTTGGGCGACGGCGTCAACATCGCCGCGCGCCTCGAAGGGCTCGCCGAAGTCGGCGGCATCTGCGTCTCGCGCGCCGTGCACGAGCAGGTCGCCAACAAGCTCTCGGTGCAGTTCGCCGATATCGGCGCGCAGGAGGTCAAGAACATTCCGACCCCCGTGCACGCCTACATGGTCGCGATGCGCCGCGAGGACGGAAGTTATTCGACGCCGCAGGTCAAGAAGCCGGGCGCGAAGGCCGCTCCGACGCCGAACTGGATGTGGCCTCTGGTGGTCGCGGTGGTCTCCATCGTCGCGATCGGCGTCGCGGGCTTTCTCTATTTCACCAAGCTGGAGCAGTCGTCGATGGCGGTTGCGACCTCGAGCGCGGTGCCAAGTACAGCTGCCACGCCGACCAGCGCGGCGCCGTCGGCCAGCCTGGCGGCAAAGGCAGCCGCAAGCGCGCCGACTGCGACCCCGACAACAACCCCGACCGCGACCGCAGCAGCCTCACCAAGTCCGGCCCCGTCGCCGCCGGTTGCCTCAGCAGCCGCCAAGTTTCCGGCCGACATCGTCCCGTTCGTCAGCGACCGTGTCCGTGGCTATCTCGGCAACGAATACGGGCCGGCGCCCGACTACAAAGCGTTCGCCTTGAACATTGCCGGCTTCACCGGCGCGGCGCTCAATCAGCCGAGCGAGGACGCCGCACGAAACGCCGCCATCGAACAGTGCCAGAAGCGGGCCGATACCGCGCAATCGCCGCGCCGCTGCGAGATCTACGCGGTCGGCAACAACGTGGTCTATGCGCACGGCAAGCCGCCGATGCCGCCGCAGCCCTTCATGCGGCATGACGCAATGACCGAGCGTGCATTCACGTCGAAGGACGTGCCGCTGATGCGCGATCCCGGCAAGCAACGGCTCGAGACCATGTTCGCCCCGGCGGCCAAGTCGCGGGCGCTCGCGCTCGGCCCTGGCGGCGGTCAGTATTTCATGAATATCGGCGCGTCGTCGCCCGACGAGGCGACGCGGCGCGCACTGGAATCCTGCGGCGCGATCGCCGGTGCCGCCTGCATGATCGTCGCGGTCGACGACAATTTCGTCGTGCCGATTCCGAGCCTGTTCAAGGTCACCGGGTTCTTCCACGCCGCAGGCAATGCCTCGATCGCGGCTGACGCGCGCGATGACGTCGTGCGCAAGCTTGGCGATGCGGGGGGCTGGAACGCGGTGGCCGTCGGCACCACGGGACGTCCGGGCCTCGGCCTGAAAGCCAGTGACGAGCAGGGCGCCGTCAATACGGCGCTCGCCGATTGCGCCAAGCGCGACAGCGATTGCCACGTCATCGCCATCGGCCCGTTCACGGTGGGACCGAACTAGCGGGACGCAAAGCGTGTGAACTGCTGCGCCACGGCGCGATAAACCTCGCGGCGGAACGGCACCACGAGATCGGCGACACGGTCGAGACGCTCCCAGCGCCAGGCGTCGAATTCCGCGGGCTGGCCGTTGCGCGGCGTCAGCGGATCGATCTCCTCATCACGCCCCGTGAAACGCAGCGCAAACCATTTTTGCCGCTGGCCGCGGAATTTCGCCAGGCGATGCGTTTGCGGTCCGTCATAGGGCGGAAATTCGTAAGCGAGCCAGTCGGTCTCGCCGAGGTATTCGGCACTCTTGACGCTGGTCTCTTCCCAGAGCTCGCGCATGGCAGCATCGTGCAGGTTCTCGCCTTCGTCGACGCCGCCTTGCGGCATCTGCCAGTCGAGGCCAGGCAGGATGATCTCGGGGCCGTCACCGCGGAAGCGATGGCCGATCAGCACCAGGCCGTCGGCATTGAACAGCGCGATCCCGACATTGGGACGATAGGGTTTTTGATTTGTCATGAGCGCTTTTCTCTCCGTCATTCCGGGAATGACGGTGCAAATTAATCGTGCGCCAGCGCGGCAAATTCCTGCACCACGCGATCATAGACCGGGCGCTTGAAGGGAATGATCAGCGAGGAAAGATTCTTCATCGGCTCCCAGCGCCAGGTGACGAATTCCGCCTTGTGGCCGCCGCCACCGGGGTGGGCGACGTCGATCTCGCTGTCCTTGCCAGTGAAGCGCATGGCGTACCATTTCTGGCGCTGGCCGCGGTAACGGCCCTTCCAGGCGCGGCCCGCGACCGTGCGCGGAATGTCGTAGGTGAGCCAGTCGGCGACCTCGCCGAGCCGTTCCACCGAGCGCACGCTGGTCTCCTCATAGAGCTCGCGCATGGCGGCTTCCCAGGTATCCTCACCGGGATCGACGCCGCCTTGCGGCATCTGCCAGACATGGGTTTCGTCAACATGCTCGATGCCGCCGGCGCGGCGCCCGATGAAGACCAGTCCGTCCTTGTTGAGCAGCATCACACCGACGCAGGTCCGGTAGGGCAGATCCTCGTAACGCGTCATTCCGCCAAACCTCTCACCACTCGTGGTCGACCCTTTCGGCCCCGTGGGACCTGTTGTGCCAATCCGTTGATTCAGCTGGATTTTGATTTCAACATCGCGGTTGTCAATGGCACCAAGAGGACACCGCGGTCCGGAAGCGTCTTGATCCAGGAACCTAACCGCTCGATCGAGACGGGGAGGGCGGACGCGATGCCGATGGCGACGCCACGCTCGCGGGCGATGGATTCGAGCTTGTTCAGGGCGCGATCGATCTCGGCGCCGGTCGGCACCGCGTCGATCGCGATATCACCCTTGCCGAACGGCATGGCCTGGCTTGCTGCGGCCTGGGGCGCGACGCTGCGCGGCGAGGAACCGTCGTCG
Organism: Bradyrhizobium sp. UFLA05-89; assembly: GCF_059803475.1. Taxonomy (NCBI): domain Bacteria; kingdom Pseudomonadati; phylum Pseudomonadota; class Alphaproteobacteria; order Hyphomicrobiales; family Nitrobacteraceae; genus Bradyrhizobium; species Bradyrhizobium sp. UFLA05-89. Next base: position 48,684 of record NZ_JBANBA010000031.1, read on the forward strand.
AAGAAGCCGAGCCCGCGCTTGGCCGCCTCGCGCACGATCGGCTGCATCGCCGCGTCGGTGGCGATGAAGCGTGCGCCCATGAAATTGGCGAGCCCGGCATAGCCCTGCATCCGGCTCAAATGCCAGTACAGCCGGTCCATGTTCTGCTCGGTGCTCAGCGAAGTCAGCAGGGTCTGCGGGCCCGGATCATTGTCGGGGAAGTCGTAGGGCTCCATCGGGATCTGGAGGAAGATCTCGTGGCGCTGGGCGCGGGCGCGCTCGGCGAGTTTTCCAGGATCTGATCCATAAGGCGTGAAGGCCAGCGTCACCGCGCCCGGCAGCTTCATGATCGCATCAGCGGTCTTGGCAGCACCGACGCCGAGCCCGCCGATGACGATCGCGACAACGGGCGTCTTCGCCGCCTTGGCGCGGTCGGCTTCCGCCGCATAGGCCGTGAACGGCTTCAGGTCGGCGGCCGCGACCGGGATCATGCCGTAGCGCGACTTCTCGAGCAGCCGCTGGTCGATCCCGGACATGATGGGCGGCGCTGCGGCGGCAGGCTCGCCCTTGTCTGCAGGCTCGCCGCCGCTGCCGATCACGACGTCATGGCGGGCGCCGCTGGAGCCGTCGATGATGGTGACGGTCTTCTGGTCGCCGGGCGCAGTCTGCTTCGGCGCCGCCTTGGTCTCATGGCCCGAACTTTCGGGCGCGGCCGCCGCCGGCTTGTCCTCGGCCGTCTTCTGCTCGCGGATGGCAACGCGCGTGATCGGCTCGCCGCCGAGCGGATCCTTGTTGAAGATCGCAAAGCCGGCAAAGGTCGCGAGGAACAGGAGAAGCAGGCCGGCGATCACCTGCAGTCCCGTGAACGGCAACCGCAGCCGGCGTTTCCGGCGCGGCTTGTCCTGTCCGAGCGGGGCGCTCAGATCATCGGCCGTTTCAGTCATGCGAGATCCCGAATCACTCGGCAATGACGATACCACGACGCGGTCAAGCGGCGGCAGGCCGGGGGTCTACCGGGGTACAGCTTCCCAGCAAAAAGGGCGGCTCGAGGAGCCGCCCTTTCGAAACGTCTAGGTTGCCGCGTGGCGTCAGTTCGCTGCTTTGGGCTTGTCGGCGGCCGCCTTGTTGTCGCCAGGTGCGGGCGCCGCGGAGGCGCTGTTCTTGATGCCGTGCAGGAGATCGTCGGCCATCTTGAGCGCCTTGTCATCCTTGGCATCCGGCGGAACGTAGGACTGCGAGCCGGTCTTCTCGTCGCCGTCGTTCTTGAGGTGGCCGCGCAGCGAAGCCTCGCCCTTGGTGTCGGTGCGGGACTTCAGCTCGTCCGGCACGTCCTGCAGCACTTCGATGTCGGGCACGATACCCTTGGCCTGGATCGACTTGCCCGACGGCGTGTAGTAGCGCGCCGTGGTCAGCCGCAATGCGCCGTTGCCGCTGCCGAGCGGGATGATGGTCTGCACCGAGCCCTTGCCGAACGAGCGCGTGCCGACGATGGTCGCGCGCTTATGATCCTGCAGTGCGCCGGCGACGATTTCCGAAGCCGAGGCTGAGCCGCCGTTGACCAGCACGATCACCGGCTTGCCCTTGGTCAGGTCGCCCGGATGGGCGGAGCGGCGCTGCGTCTCCTCGGCGTTGCGGCCGCGGGTCGACACGATCTCGCCGCGCTCCAGGAAGGAGTCGGACACGGTGACCGCTTCTTCGAGAAGGCCGCCGGGATTGTTGCGGAGATCGATGATGTAGCCCTTCAGCTTGTCGCCAATCTGGGTCGAGAGATTGGCGACCTCCTTCTTGAGGCCCTCGGTGGTCTGCTCGTTGAAGGTGGTGATGCGGATATAGGCGATGTCGTCGGCCTCGACGCGCGCACGCACCGAACGGACGCGGATGTTGTCGCGCACCAGCGTGACGTCGATCGGGTTGTCGACGCCCTTGCGGATGATCTTGAGCTTGATCTTGGTGTTGACGGGGCCGCGCATCTTCTCGACCGCCTGGTTCAGGGTCAGGCCCTGCACCGCCTCGTCGTCGAGATTGGTGATGATGTCGTTGGCCATGACGCCGGCGCGCGAGGCCGGGGTGTCGTCGATCGGCGAGACCACCTTGATCAGGCCGTCCTCCATGGTGACCTCGATGCCGAGGCCGCCGAACTCGCCGCGGGTCTGCACCTGCATGTCACGGAAGCTCTTGGCGTCCATGTAGCTGGAGTGCGGATCGAGCCCGGAGAGCATGCCGGAGATCGCCGATTCGATCAGCTTGGTGTCGTCGGGCTTCTCGACATAGTCGGAGCGCACGCGCTCGAACACGTCGCCGAACAGATTGAGCTGGCGATACGTGTCCGCGGTCGCGGCGCGCGCGCTCGAACCCATGAACACCGCGCGGGGCTGGGTCACGAACAGCGTCAGCGCCGCGCCGGTTGCCGCGCTGAGGAGGATAACTGAAGTCTTGCGCATCATCCGCGAACCTTCTCGCCTTCATTTGCGGCCCACCATGGGCCTGGATCGATAGGAGTGCCGTCTTTGCGGAACTCGACATAGAGCACGGGTTGACTCGCATTCGTGGCGAGAATGGAGGCGACTTGGGATGTCGACCCCATGATCGCGACCGGCTCCCCCGTGAGCACAAACTGTCCGATGTTTACCGAAATGCGCTCCATCCCGGCGATCAGGACATGATACCCGCCCCCTGCGTTAAGGATCAAGAGTTGTCCATAGCTGCGGAAGGGACCGGAATAGACCACCCAGCCGTCACAGGGTGTCGTGACCTGGGCGCCGGGCCGACTTACCAAAGAAATGCCCTTTTGTACGCCGCCCACGCCGTCGGAACCGCCAAAATCCCTGATCTTGGTACCGTTCACGGGTAGCGGCAGCAGGCCCTTGGCGGAGGCGAAGGCGATCGCCGGACTGGTCCGGGAACGGTCCTTGAAGGTGGCCGGCCCCGGCTTGGCATTGGCGGCCGCCTTTGCCTCGGCCTGCTTTGCGGCCTCGGCCGCCTTGGCGGCGCTTTGCAGGTCCTGTTCCATCTTGGCGATCAGGCCCTGGAGGTCACCCACCTGCCTGGAGAGCGCGATGGCGCGCGCATTCTCGGCGTCGAGGTCCTTTTCCCGCGAGGCCTGCTGGCGCTGCCGCTCGTCGACCAGCGCGGCAAGTCGCGTCTGATCGTTGCGGACCTTGTCGCGGTCGGCGGCGAGCTGGTCGCGCTCGGTTGCGATGGTCTTGCGCAGGACCACGAGCTCGCCGAGCTCGCTTGCGATCTTTTCGGCGCGGCCACGCAGTTCCGGAACCACGGCGCCGAGCAGCATCGCCGTGCGCAACGATTGCAGCGCGTCCTCGGGGCGCACCAGGAGCGCGGGCGGCGTCCGCCGGCCGGCGCGCTGCAGCGCGGCCAAGACCTCGACGATGTCGGCGCGCCGCGAATTGAGTGAATTGCGCATCTCCTGCTCGCGCCCGCTCAGCGCGGTCAGCCGTGATTCGGCCTCGCCGATCTTGGTCTCGACACCTCGCACATTGGCGGCCGTGTCGATCAATTGCTGGTTGAGCTGGGTGCGGTCCTGGCCGAGCGAGGCGATCTCGGCCTTCAGCTTGGCCTGCACCTCCTCGGCGCTCTTCTGCCGCTGCCGCGCGGCCTCGAGCTCCTGCTCGCGCTGCTTGATCGCATCGGCCGAGACTTCGGCAGTCTGCGACGCAGGCTTGGCAGTCTGTGCTGCCGCCGGCGCAAGTTGGCTGCCGGCAAAGCCTGTGATCAGCAACAGGTTGAAAAGCTGAGCCCGCATCGCGTCGGAAAAGGTGCTCGTTGAGGCGCGAATCACGCGCGATGATAGGGATGGCCGGCCAGGATGGTTGCGGCCCGATAAAGCTGTTCCAGAAGCATGACGCGGACCATTTGGTGCGGCCAGGTCGCCGCGCCGAACGCGATCACGAGCTTGGCCTTACGGCGCAATTCGGGCGAAAGTCCGTCCGCTCCGCCGATGACGAATATTGTATGCACGCTACCCTCGTCGCGCCAGCGGCCGAGATTCCGTGCGAATACGGTCGAATCGAGATTTTGCCCGCGCTCGTCGAGCGCCACGATCACCGACCTGTCGGGAATATGCGAACTGATTGCCGCGGCCTCTTCGGCCATGCGCGTCGCGGCGTCGCGCGCGCGGCTTTCCGGAATTTCATGAATGGTGAGCTCGCGGAAACCGAGCTTGCGGCCAACCTCGTCAAACCGCTCGTGATAACGATCGGCAAGCTCCCGTTCGGGGCCCTGCTTCAGCCGGCCAACCGCAATGACTGCAACACGCATGACGTCTTTAGAACCGCGTCTTTAGAACCGCGTCTTGAGAGCCGCGTTTTCAACCCGCGCGCACCACGCGCGCGCATGACGCTAGCATGCGCGTCAGCCGATTCGAAATCGGCCTCTTCTAGCCTCTAGATCGCCTTCGCCGCCCCAGGGCCCTGCGTGTACAATCTCTCGAGATTGTAGAACTCACGGACCTCGGGTCTGAACACGTGCACGATCACATCGCCGGAATCGATCAGCACCCAGTCGCAATTGGGCAAGCCCTCGACATGGATGTTCTTGATGCCGGTTTCCTTGAGGCTCTTCGTGACGTTTTCCGCGATCGCGCCAACGTGCCGGTTAACCCGGCCCGTCGTGACGATCATGTAGTCGGAGTACGCCGATTTGCCGCGAAGGTCGATGGTGACCGTCTCTTCCGCCTTCATATCCTCGAGGCGGGAGAGGATCAGGCTCAGCGTCTTGTCGGCGTCGGGTTGCGCCTTCAAGGCCGCAGCTTGGGTCGATGTTTTACGCGTAGGCTTAGCAACCTTGGGTAAAACAGACTTGGACAATACAGATGTGGCCAGGGACCATTCCTTTCACTGTATCGCGAACGCCGAATCCGGCACTCACTGGTTACACTACATCATGTGGGGTTAAGGGTTTCAATATGCCAGAGCCTGTTTCCCGCACGAGCCGCCTCACGCCTCATCGGCCGCCTTCCAGCTCCCATCCGGGTTCCGCAAGGTGGTGGACGACAGGCTGAGCTTCAGCCCGGTGAGGAAGACCCATGCCGGCGCCTGCCGGTCCGCAAGCCGCGTCGCCTCGTTCTCAGGTAAACGGTAACGGGCGAGGGCCTGTGCAGCCGGTGAGGCGAGGGCGCGAAAGCTTTGCGGCGGGCGGTCGATGACCGCCATCGGCACCTGGGCCGCGATGCGCTGCCAGTCCTGCCAGCGATGGAATTGCGCGAGGTTGTCGGCGCCCATGATCCAGACAAAGCGCAGGCCGCTTGCGCGGCGGCGCAAGAAGTTGATCGTGTCGATAGTGTAGCGTGTGCGGATGACGGATTCGAGACAGCTCACCTCGATGCGTGGGTCGTCGGCGACATCGCGCGCGGCCTTCATGCGCTCGCCGAGCGCGTGCAGCGCGCCGTTCTCCTTCAAGGGATTGCCCGGCGTCACCAGCCACCATACGCGATCAAGCTTGAGGCGCGTGAGCGCGAAGCGGCTGATCTCGCGGTGCGCGTGATGCGGCGGATTGAAGGAGCCGCCGAGCAGCCCGATGCGCATGCCATCGGTGTAAGGCGGCAACGCTTGCGCCACAAAGCGCGGCACGACGAAATTGTTGCTCAATGCCCGCCCTGCGAGGTCACGGCCGCGTCTGTCCGGTGCCGTGGACGCGGTACTTGAAGCTCGTGAGCTGCTCGGCACCGACAGGGCCGCGCGCGTGGAATCTTCCAGTGGCAATGCCGATCTCGGCGCCGAAGCCGAACTCGCCGCCATCGGCGAATTGCGTCGAGGCGTTGTGCAGCACGATCGCGGAATCCACTTCGCTCAGGAATTTTTTCGCGGCGGCTTCATCCTTGCTGACGATCGCATCGGTGTGATGCGAGCCGTGATTCTGGATGTGCGCGATCGCGCCGTCGACGCCATCGACGACTTTCGCCGCGATGATCGCATCGAGATATTCGGTGTCCCAGTCGGCCTCGCTCGCAGCTTTGACGCGCGCGTCGATCGCCTGCACGGCGTCGTCGCCGCGCACCTCGCAGCCGGCGTCGATCAACATCTCGACCAGCGGCTTCAGGCTCTTGGCGGCGCCGGCGCGATCGACCAGCAGCGTCTCGGCCGCGCCGCAGACGCCGGTGCGGCGCATCTTGGCATTGAGCACGATCGACTTTGCCATGTCGAGATCGGCGCTCGCGTCGACATAGACGTGGTTGACGCCTTCGAGATGCGCGAACACCGGCACGCGCGCCTCCGCCTCGACGCGCGCGACCAGACTCTTTCCTCCACGCGGCACGATCACGTCGACCGCGCCGTTCAGCCCCGCAAGCATCATCCCGACCGCCGCGCGGTCGCGCGTCGGCACCAGCGTGATCGCAGCCTCAGGCAGTCCTGCCTCGCGAAGACCCTGCACCAGGCATTCGTGGATGGCGCGGCAGGAGCGGAAACTGTCCGAGCCGCCGCGCAGGATCACGGCATTGCCGGATCTCAGGCACAGCACGCCGGCGTCGGCCGCGACATTGGGCCGGCTCTCGAAGATCACGCCGACGACGCCGAGCGGCACGCGCACGCGCTCGATGGTCATGCCGTTCGGCCGCTGCCAGCTCTCGGTGACGACGCCGACGGGATCGGCAATGCCGCGCACGATGGCGATGCCCTCGGCCATCGCCTCGACGCGCGCGGGCGTCAGCGTCAGGCGGTCGATGAAGGCGCCTGTCGCGTCGCCGCCGGCGCGCGCCTCGGCGACGTCCTCGGCATTGGCCGCGAGGATGGCCACCGCGCTCTTGCGGATCGCCCGCTCCATGGCCTCCAGCGCCCGGTTCTTCTGCTCCGCCGGCGCCAGCGCCAGCACGCGCGCCGCAGCCCGGGCCTGGGCGGCGAGATCGGTCATCAGCGCCAGGAGATCGGCAGTGCGATCGGCAGTGCGATCGGCGGTGCCGTCGAGGGCTTTGAGGGGGGCGGCCATGGGACTTCAACCTTCTGCTAAGGCGGTGTCCTAGCACGGAAATCCCGCATTTGCGAAGGGCGGGGAGGGTATGGCTGGTGCCTATCGGGGGCGCGCGGGGATCGGCCAATGGCCTAGCCGCCGTAACGGGGCGTTCCGGGCGTTACCCGCCCACCACCAGATCGTCGCGGTGGATCATCTCGGACCTCCCGCTAATGCCGAGGATGGCCATCACGTCCGGCGAGGAGCGGCCCTTGATCCGCTCGGCATCGTCGGCGTCATAGGCGCTCAGGCCGCGGCCGATCTCGCGCATGTCGGGGCCGCGCACGATCACGGCATCGCCGCGGGCGAATTGGCCCTCGACCTTGATGACGCCGGCCGGCAGCAGGCTGGCGCCGGCGCGAAGCGCGGCGACCGCGCCGGCGTCGATGGTCAGCGTGCCCTTCGGCTCCAGCGAGCCCGCGATCCAGCGCTTTCGCGAGGTCACGGGATTGGCGGGCGTCAGGAACCAGGTGCAGCGGCCGCCGTCGGCGATCGCCTGCAAGGGGTGCTCGATCTTGCCCGACGCAATCAGCATGTGCGTGCCGCCGGTGGTCGCGATCTTCGCGGCCTCGACCTTGGTGCGCATGCCGCCGCGCGACAGTTCGGACTCGGCATCTCCCGCCACGGCCTCGATCTCCGAGGAGATGCTGTCGACCACCGGAATCAGCTTTGCGTTCGGGTTGTTCTTCGGCGGCGCGTCGTAGAGCCCGTCGATGTCGGACAGCAGCACGAGCAGGTCGGCGCTCGCCATGGTGGCGACGCGCGCGGCGAGACGATCGTTGTCGCCATAGCGGATTTCGGTGGTCGCCACCGTGTCGTTCTCGTTGATGACGGGGATCGCGCGCCACTCCAGCAGCTTGCCGATGGTCGAGCGCGCATTGAGATAGCGGCGGCGCTCCTCGGTATCCTGGAGCGTCACCAAAATCTGCCCGGCGCCGATGCCGTGGGCCCCTAAAACCTCCGACCAGATGCGCGCCAGCGCGATCTGGCCGACGGCGGCTGCGGCCTGGCTCTCCTCGAGCTTCAGGGGGCCACGCGGCAGCTTGAGCCGGCTACGGCCGAGCGCGATCGAGCCGGAGGAGACGATCAGGACGTCGCGCCCCTCGCGGTGAAGCTTCGCGAGGTCCGCCGCAAGCGCCGCGAGCCAGGACGCCCGGACTTCGCCGGCATCGGAATCGACCAGCAGGGCTGAGCCGACCTTGACCACGATGCGGCGGAATTGACTGAGTTCGGGGCTGGCCATGGGCGCACGGTCTAAGACGATCTGCTCTGCATTTGCGAAGCGGCGGAGCGAAGAGGCGGCGCCGTTGAGGCCTGCTTTTGCAGCAGGACGATGGCCGGCGCAAGGCGGGGACGGGGGTAAACGGCGTTAACGGTCTTGTCTGGGGCGCCCGCTCGGCGCTATTGCCCTTCAGCCATGTCGGACCTGAAGGGGAAATGCATGCATCGCCGCGACTTCATTGCCGGGTGTCTCGGGCTGCCTTTGCTGGCGCAGACGGGCAGAGCGGAAGCTCAGGCCGGGCTGACCAAGATCATCTTCCCGTTCGCGGCGGGCGCCGGCGGCGACACGCTGTGCCGACTGATCGCACAGGAGATGGCGCCGGTGTTGCAGAAGACCATCGTCGTCGAGAACCGCACCGGCGGTGACGGCCTGATCGGCATCAAGGCGGTGAAGGGCGCCAACCCCGACGGCAGCATGGTGCTGGTGACGACGGGTCCCACCATGTATCTGCTGCCGATGGTGGAGACGATGCCGACCTTCGATGCGGCGAAGGACTTCATGCCGGTGTCACTGTTGGCGCGTTTCGAGTTCGCCGTCGTGATTGGACCTGCGATCGCAGCCAGGAATTTCGGCGAGTTCGTCGCCTGGCTGAAGGCGAACCCGGACAAGGCCACGTTCGGCGTGCCCAGCAATGGCACCATCCCGCACTTCATGGGCTCCAAGCTGGAGAAGGACCTCGGCATTCCCTTGAGCCGTGTGCCCTATCGCGGCAGCGCGCCGATCCTCAACGACCTCGTCGGCGGCCATGTGCCGTTCGGCATCACGACGCTGGCCGACGCGCTTCCGCAGCATCGCGCCAAGGGCGTGACGATCATCGGTGTCTCGAGCGCGCAGCGTTCGCCGTTCGCGCCGGATGTTCCCACGCTGAAGGAGAGCGGCATCGATCTCGTCGCGGACGCCTGGTACGGCATGTGGCTTCCCGCGGGCAGCCCGCCGGAGTTTGCGAGCAAGCTCAGCCTGGCGGCGGCCGCCGCGCTCGCCAAGCCAGAGGTGAAGGAGAAGCTCACCGCGATCGGGCTCATTCCGGTCGGCAGCACGGCGGACGGGCTCACTCAGGAGCTTGCCGCGAATACAGCGTTCTGGCAGCCGATCGTGAAGGCGACGGGGTATAAGATCGAAAATTAAGAGGCGCGAAGAGCGCGCCAGCACTCCGTCGTCATGGCCGGGCTTGTCCCGGCCATCCACGCGCATCCGCTGTTGAGGCAAGACGTGGATACCCGGGTCAAGCCCGGGCATGACGAGATGAGGTAGCCGCGCATTCCCCTCCATCACCTCATCCTGAGGAGCCGCGGAGCGGCGTCTCGAAGGATGAAAGGCCGAGCTGATGCAGCGAGGCCTCCATGGTTCGAGACGGCGCTTCGCGCCTCCTCACCAGGAGGTTCTACAGCTTCGCGCGCTGCGCGATGCCGTCGCGGATGGCCGCGAGCTCGGCTTCATCCCAGATGCCGATCAGGAACCCACCCTTCACCTGAAGCTGGTTGTCGGCATAGGCCGCGATCTTCTCGCGAGGCGTAGTGATGTGACCGCTTGGATGCAGCGCCCAGTCGAACAGCTCGGCCTGAAGCCGTGCAATGATGTCGGCACATTCGGGATCGTCGCCGCGATCGACAAATTCGTCGGGGTCGGTTTCGAGGTCGTACAGCATCGGGCGGAAGCCGGTGGCGTGAATATATTTCCAGCGACCGTCGAACACCATGAAAAGGCGGCAGCGTTCGATCGGCTGGCTCAGCTTCAGCCGCACGTCCTGCATGGCGTAGTCGTATTCGGAGAACGCGACCTTGCGCCATTGCGGCTTCTCGCCGCGCAGCAGCGGCAATAGCGAACGGCCCTCGAGGATATGCGCCGGCACCTTGCCGCCAAAGTAGTCGACGAAGGTCGGCGCGAGATCGATGCCCTCGACGAGCGCATCGCATGTCGTGCCACGCGTGGCGTCGGCCTCCTTCGAGGGATCGATGATAACAAGCGGGATCTTCGCCGACTGCTCGTGGAACAGGTCCTTCTCGCCCATCCAGTGATCGCCGAGATAATCGCCATGATCGGACGTGAACACGATCATGGTGGTCTCCAGGAGGCCGCGCGCTTCCAAAAACTTCATCAGCACGCCCATCTGGTCGTCGATCTGCGCGATCAGGCCCATATAGGTCGGGATCACCTTCTCGCGGGCATCGTCGCGCGCCATGTTCCTGGAATAGCGCATGTCCATGTAGGCGCCGAACACGGGATGCGGGTTTTGCCGCTCGCGTTCGGAGCGGATCGCCGGCAGCATGTCCGCGGTCTTGTACATGCTGGCGTAGGGTTCCGGCGCGATATAAGGCCAGTGCGGCTTGATGTAGGACAGATGCAGGCACCACGGACGGCCATCCGTCTCGGCCTCGGTGATGAAGTCCATCGCGCGGCGCGTCATGTAGGGCGTCTCGGAATGCTCGTCCGGCACGCGCGCGGCCTTGTCGGCGTGCACCAGCAGCCAGCCGTTCTGCAAAGACCCGTCGTCGGCCGCGCCTGAATTCGCCCAATGCTCCCAGGGATTGGTCGCCTCGTATCCTTGGCTGCGCAGATACGCGTCGTATTTCGGACGCGGCCGGCCCGTCGGATGCAAGCCGTCGTCGCGCTCATAGGGCTCGAAGCCGCATTCGGCGACGTGCACGCCAATGATCGATTCCAAGGGGATGCCGAGCGCTTTCATGCCTTCGAGGTCGGGCGCCATGTGAGTCTTGCCGACCAGCACGTTGCGCACCCCGATCTTGTTCAGGTGATCGCCGAGCGTCGGTTCACCGACGCGTAAGGGCCAGCCGTTCCAGTGCGAGCCGTGCGAGCGCATGTAGCGCCCGGTGTAGAACGACATCCGCGATGGACCGCAGATCGGCGATTGCACATAGGCCTTGGTGAAGAGCACACCACGCCTGGCCATGGCGTCGATGTTCGGCGTCTTCAGCGTCGGATGTCCGGTGCAGCCGAGATAATCGTAGCGAAGCTGGTCGCACATGATCCAGAGAACGTTTTTCGCGCGCGACATTCATCGCCCCTGTTTATTCTTGATTGCTTGATGCTGCGCTATCGAAGGCGAGATGGCAACCAGCCAACGATGTGCGTACCTGCGGCCGTACATCCCGCCGTCGTCCCCGCGACCGCGGGGACCCATAACCACAGGGAGTGGTTTGGTGAAGACTCGTAGTTCGGTGCTACGACTGTACGTAACCGATAAATCACGCGGTATGGGTCCCCGCGTTCGCGGGGACGACATTGGAGAGAGTTCAGGCCGACCAGATCAAGCCGACCAGGGCTCCGCTTCGGCGGCGCTCTTGGCCTTGCTGGAGACCGGGCTTTCGCCGATCACGTCCGCAAGCGCGCGCAATGCTTCCCTGACGCCCTGACCGGTGACGCCGGAGAGCAGCAGCGGTGTCTTCTTGGCAGCGCGCTTCAAGCGATCCTTTTGCTTCTTCAGCTCATCCGGCTCGACCGCGTCGATCTTGTTCAGCGCGACGATCTCGATCTTGTCGGTCAGCAGCCCGCCATAGGCGTCGAGCTCCTTGCGCACCGTCTTGTACGCCTTGCCGGCATGCTCGCAGGTCGCGTCGACGAGATGCAGCAGCACGCGGCAGCGCTCGACATGGCCGAGGAAGCGGTCGCCGAGGCCAGCGCCTTCGTGCGCGCCCTCGATCAGACCCGGAATATCCGCCAGCACGAATTCGCGGCCGTCGGCATTCACGACGCCGAGCTGCGGATGCAGCGTGGTGAAAGGATAGTCGGCGATCTTTGGCTTTGCCGCGCTGACCTTGGAGAGAAAGGTCGACTTGCCGGCATTGGGCAGCCCAACGAGGCCAGCATCCGCGATCAGCTTGAGCCGCAGCCAGATCCAGCGCTCCTCGCCGGGCTGGCCGGGATTGGCGTTGCGCGGCGCGCGGTTGGTCGACGACTTGAAATGCGCGTTGCCGAAACCGCCATTGCCGCCTTCGGCGAGGACGAACTTTTCGCCGACCTTCGTGAAGTCGTGGATGAGCGTCTCGCGGTCTTCGTCGAAGATCTGCGTGCCCATCGGCACCTTCAGCACGATCGCCTTGCCATTGGCGCCGTGGCGGTCCGAGCCCATGCCGTTCTCGCCCTTCTGGGCCTTGAAATGCTGCTGGTAGCGGTAGTCGATCAGCGTGTTGAGGCCGTCGGCGACCTCGATGACGACATTACCGCCACGGCCACCATTGCCGCCGGAGGGCCCGCCGAATTCGATGAACTTCTCGCGGCGGAACGCCACGCAGCCGTTCCCGCCGTCACCGGAGCGGATATAGACCTTTGCTTCGTCGAGGAATTTCATGGGCCATAGGTAGGGCAGGGGAGCAGGCGCGGCAACCCGAACTTGTCCGGGAAGAGGCCTAAATTTAAGCGATTTTCGGTCCTTGCTTAACCCGTTGGGGCGTCCGGCGGCCGACGTGATATAGCCGGGAGGAGATGCGGGAGGGTGCAGGGAGCAGGAATGAGGCGGCGGGAGTTCATTGCAGGCGCCGTGTCGGTCGCCGTGCTGTCGCGGGCCGGCGCACAGACGGCACCCGGCGGCAAGCGGCTTGCGATCTACAGCCCGTCGGAGCCGTCATCCCTGATGCAGGAGGAGAGCACCAATCGGTACTACCGCGCCCTGTTCGCCGAGCTGCGCCGGCTTGGCCAGGTCAGCGGCGAGACACTCAACGTCGAGCGTTGGGGCGCAGAGAAGGCGGGCATCGGTGCGCCTGCGCTGGTCGAGGAGGTCGTCCGCAGCAATCCCGACGTGATCTACATCGTCGGGCCGGGCGCGCTCCTGTTCAAGCGCGCCACGGACAAAATTCCGATCGTGGCCCTGACCGCCGATCCGGTGGCGCAGGGGATCGCCGCGAACATCGCCCGCCCAGGCGGGAATTTCACCGGCGTCAGCGTCGATACCGGCCCGTCGATCCACGGCAAGCGCATCGCGCTGCTCCGTGAGATCTATCCAAGACTCTCCAGGCTCGCCTACGTCACGCTGCGCGGTGCGTGGGAAGGTGTGCAGGGACCGAGCGTCCGCGCGGCTGCGACCGCAACGGGAACCGAGGTCATTCCATATCTGGTCGAATTTCCGACAACCGAGGCGAGCTACCAGGACCTGATCGCCGGAATTCGTCCCAGCGGTGTCGACGCGGTCATGATCGGTGACAGTCCTGACGTGATGGCGAAGCGGACCGTGATCACGGCACAGGTCGCGGCCGCAGCACTTCCTGCCATCTACCCGCTGTCGGAATTCGTCGATGTCGGCGGTCTCATGACCTATTCCTTCGACCTCGTCGAACTGAACAAGCGTGCCGCCAACAACATCGATGCCATTTTGCGCGGCGCCTATCCCGGCGAGATCCCGTTCTATCAGGCGTCCAAATTCGAGCTGGCGTTGAATCTGAGGACGGCGAAGGCGCTGTCGCTGGATGTGCCCGCGACGCTGCTCGCGAGCGCCGATCGCGTGATCGAATAGCAGTCAGGTCGACCGCCGTCGGATCAAAAATTTCTGGGTCCCCTCGAGCACCAGCTCCTTGCGCTGGTTGTAGACGGTGCTCGCGAGCGCGACCACGCCGGTCGAGCGTCCCGGCACGAGCTTGGTCACCTCGAGCGCGGGGTAGATCGTGTCGTCGGCGAACACCGGCTTGAGAAAACGGCTTGACTGTTCGAGGAAGCCGACCAGCGACTCCTCGACCATGAAAGGAAACAGGCCTGCGCCGGGCGCGGTGTGGATCAGCGTCTGGAAGCCGTGGGCGAGCAGGTCGGGCATGCCGCGGGCACGGCAATATTCGACATCGTAGTGCACCGGGTGGGTGTCGCCGCTCGCGGTCTGGAACGCGGCGAACACGGCCGAGGTCTGCGTGCGGCTCGGCAGCACGAAGCGTTCGCCGAGGACGAAATCCTCAAACCAGCGTTGCGTAGGGATCATGCGATGCTGGGTCGGATCGAAGGCCGTCATATCTGCTGCTCTTTTGCCGGAGACACCAATCGCTACCGCGATGCGAAGAGTGCGACAATACGCTCAATTCGTCATGACCGGGCTTGTCCCGGGCGGCCACGTCATTAAAACAACCGCCAGCGAGTCCATTCGCCGGTTCCTGACGCTCCCCTCCGCCCGTCATTGCGAGCGAAGCGAAACAATCCAATCTGTCTCCGCGGAAGCAGTCTGGATTGCTTCGTCGCTTCGTTCCTCGCAATGACTGGGCCTCTACGAACGACAGCAATGCCTCTGTTCAAGAAACTCTCCGCCTATGACGAGCGCTCGGCGCGGCTGGCCGGCATCGCGCTGATGGTGCTGTCGATCTTCCTGTTCTCGTTCGGCGACGCCATGGGCAAGTTCATCGTCGCGACCTATTCGGTCGGGCAGCTCTTGTTTCTGCGCGCCTGCGCGGCTTTGCTCGTGCTGGCACCGTCGATCTGGCGGCAGCGCCACGAATTCACGCATCTGGAGCGGCCGTGGCTGCAGCTCTTTCGCGTGGTGCTCTCGACGCTGGAGGTGGCGGCCTTTTTCCTCGCGACCGTCTATCTGCCGCTCGCCGACGTCATCACTTATTATCTGGCAGGCCCCATCTTCGTCACCGCGCTGTCGGCGATCTGCCTGGGGGAGCAGGTCGGCTGGCGGCGCTGGACCGCGATCCTGATCGGCTTCTGCGGCGTCCTGATCGCGCTCCGCCCGTCAGCGCAGACGGTGAGCCTGCCGGCGCTGATTGCGCTCGGCGGCAGCCTGTCGTTTGCGACGCTGATGCTGGTCACGCGGTCCTTGCGCGCGACGCCCGACATCGTGATGGCCTCCTCGCAGTTCGGCGGCACGTTTCTGCTCGGACTCGCCCTGTCCCTGTTTCACTGGGTGCCGCCGAGCGCGGGCAGCCTCGTGGTGTTTGTGCTGGCCGGCTGCACTTCGGTCGCCGCGCTTCTGTGCGTCAACCGCTCTCTCAAGCTCGCGCCCGCGAGCGTGGTGGTGCCCTATCAATATTCGATGATCGTCTGGGCCGTGATCTTCGGCTTCGTCGTGTTCGGCGACGTCCCCTCGATCGCCACCATCATCGGCGCCGCCATCATCATCGGCGCCGGCTTCTACATATACGTGCGCGAACGGGATCTCGGGAGGCAGGACGACCAGGTCAATCCACCGGTGTGAGATGGAGACGCAAAGAAAAATCGTCGTCCCGGACAAGCGAGCGCAGATCCGGGACGACGGCGGAGGATTTGATGCCGCTCGCGCCTTACCTCACCCTTCGCGCACTGCTCCAGCTCTTCAGCGAGGACCACACGCCGCGCGACAGGCGGAAGCAGTCGACGGGCGTCGAGGATCCCAGCGCGTAGAAGCGATGCAACTGGACGCCGCTCCACTGGAAGCCGCACTTTTCCAGCACGTTGCGTGAGGCCGGATTGGTGACGCGCGCGCCGGCGTAGAGATGGCCTTCCCCGAACTCCTCGAAGAAGAAGTCGATTGCCCCGCGCGCAGCCTCGGTGGCAAAGCCCTTTCCCCAATGCTCGACGCCGAGCCAGTAGCCGAGTTCGGCATTGTCAGGCATCGAGCAGTCGATCCCGATCATGCCGACGGGCGCATTGTCATGCTCGATCAGGAACACGGTCTCGCTGCCGAGCTCTGCGGTGGCGCGGATGAATTCCACGGCGTCGTCGTGCGAATAGGGGTGCGGCAGGCGGCGCGTGTTCTCGGCGATGCGGCGGTCGTTGGCGAGGCGCGCGATCGCCTTGACGTCGGCGAGCGTCGGCTTGCGCAAGGTCAGCCGCTCGGTGGCGACGACATCGGGCCTCGCTTCGCGCAAGGTCGTGCTCGAAAAGTCCTGCAACATGTCCGGCTCCGTCAAAGACTTTAAGTCGAAACGAAAAGGGGAGGCCGGTTTCCCGCCTCCCCTGGAGCCTTCGATCTCTTGATCTCAAGGACTCCGCCGGTTTGGTCAGGACCCGGCGGACTCCAATTTGATCCACCGTATTATTCAGCCGCCTCTGCGATCGGAAGCACCGATACGAATGTGCGGCCGTTGGCTTTAGCCTGGAACGCAACGCGGCCTTCAACCTTGGCGAACAGAGTGTGGTCAGTGCCCATGCCGACATTAAGGCCGGGATGCCAGGTGGTGCCGCGCTGGCGCGCAATGATGTTGCCGGGAATCACATGCTCCCCGCCGAACACCTTGATGCCGAGGCGCTTGCCCTTCGAATCGCGTCCGTTGCGCGATGAACCGCCTGCTTTTTTGTGAGCCATGGCTCGTCTCCGAAATCCTGCGTATCTCTAGATCAATTCCTTGACGGAATCATTTCACTTTTTCTCACGCATCAATTCGTGAATTGGCGTGATCAAAGTTTCGCTATTCAGCGGCTTCCTTTGCCGACTCCTTGGCCACCTTCTCCTTCTTCGGACGCGGCCCCTTGGTGGGCTTGGCGTTGCCGGTCAGGATCTCGGTGACGCGGAGCACTGTGATCTCGTCGCGATAGCCGCGCTTGCGGCGCGAGTTCTTGCGGCGGCGCTTCTTGAACGCGATGACCTTCGGCCCGCGCTTGTGCTGGAGCACCTCGGCTGCCACGGAGGCGCCCGCAACCGTCGGGGCACCCAGGACCGGCGCGTCACCGCCGACCAGCAAAACTTCACTCAGCTGCACGATCGTGCCGACTTCGCCGGCGATCTTGCCAATTTCCAGGACATCATCCGGAACGACGCGGTACTGCCGGCCGCCGGTTTTGATGACTGCGAACATCGTTCTCTTCCTTCGTGTTCAATCCCGGCCTTTCGGACTTTCGTCCGGGCCGGCTTTTTGTCAGTCGCTATGGGTTTTCAGCATTCTGCGCGGGTGGGGTATGACCCTCAAAATCCACGCAAAAACAAGCGGCGCGAGAAACGCCCCGCGCCGGCTGGGGGACTTATAGCGGCCGAACGCTCGGAGTCAAGGAAAACCAGGTCAAAAAGGCCCCGAATTTGAAGCATTTGGGCGGCTTTTGCCGTCAGGCCCGGCCGGCATCCGATAATTGGCCGAACCTGCAACCAACGGGTTCCGCCGCCGTTGTCATCCCGAATTTCAAAGCGGGCAAGGGCTCCATGGCAGACGAGTTGGTCTTGACGACGGGAATCGCGCAGCACGGCGCTGCCCGGCTGCCGTCGGTGGACGTCGACAGTTTCAACGTCGAGCTGAAGGACGAGGACGGCTTTCTCGGCGACCGCGCCAGCAAAAGCGCATTCCGGGCCATCCTGGACCACTGGCGCAAGCCGCTGCGCAAGACCGGCGAGGACCCCTTTGGCGACGAGCCGTCGGACCGGATCAGCAAGAAGACGCTGGATGACATGCTGGTCGGCGACGACACCGAGGCCTCCGCCGTGGTGCACAGCGCGATCGAGGATTTTGCCCAGGAGCTCGCCTACGTCACCCGTCGTTTCCTGAAGACGAAAGCCTGGGCGAAGACCGAGCGCATCGTGGTCGGCGGCGGTTTTCGCGACAGCCGCCTGGGCGAACTCGCGATCGCCCGCGCCGACATCATCCTGAAGGCCGAGGGTTTCAAGGGCGACATGCTGCCGATCCGCTTCCACCCGGACGAGGCGGCCCTGATCGGCGCGCTGCATCTGGCGCCGTCCTGGATTTTCGAGGCCCATGACAGCATCCTCGCGGTCGATATCGGCGGCACCAATATCCGCTGCGGCGTGGTCGAGAACCGCTGGAAGAAGGCGAAGGACCTCTCCAAGGCGTGCGTCTGGAAGTCCGATCTGTGGCGTCACGCCGACGACGAGCCGACCCGGGAAGGCGCGGTGAAGCGGCTCACCAAGATGCTGAAGGAGCTGATCGCGGAGGCCGACACCGAGGGCCTGAAGCTCGCGCCGTTCATCGGCATCGCCTGTCCCGGCGTGATCAATGAGGATGGCTCGATCGAGAAAGGTGCGCAAAATCTTCCCGGCAATTGGGAGAGCAGCAAGTTCAACCTGCCAGCGAGCCTCGTCGAAGGCATCCCCGTCATCGGCGAGCACGACACCGCGATCCTGATGCACAATGACGGCGTGGTGCAGGGGCTCTCCGAGGTGCCTTTCATGCAGGATGTCGAGCGCTGGGGCGTGCTCACCATCGGCACCGGACTCGGCAATGCGCGCTTCACCAACCGCCGCAGGGAGGCTGGCAGCGTCAAGGACCGTGACTCGCCGGATAACGGGAAGAAGAAAAAGGAAAACAACAAGGAAAGCAGGCACAACGACAGGGAGTAACCTTGACCGGTTAGGTTAAGGCACGGATTGCGTTGCGGCACGCCGCGCGGTCGTTACGGTCCATCCGTCGCCTCACGCGGGCCGGCGAAGCCGCCCTTCTCGGCCTGCAATTTCAATGAGCGGCAACGGGACCGCCAGTGTTTACCGCGTCTGGCGGTCCCACCCGTCGGGCCGCCGCTGCGCCGGCGCGCTCTATCTCGGCCAATTTGATTCGCGTTCGTGTAGCTCGACTGCGCCCTCTGTCGGGTTCGGGAAGTTTTGGCACAATCTGCACTTTGCACCCGTTTTCTCCGGTCTAGTATTACCGCATGGGGAATGATCTGGTGTTTCGAATCACTGTTATCGTCCTGGGAACGCTGCCGGTATTGCTGACGGCTTTCGCCGTGCTCGGCGCCCCGTTCGCAGACTGAGCGCCCAAACCCGGCGCCGGCACAGGACCACGCAAATCGGCGCGAAACCGGCTCTCGGACCGGTTTCAGCCGCGTCTTTCCTGCGCGCACCAACCACGAGGCCAGGGATTTTCGTCCCGCCCGCCTTGTCTGGCCGGCCATCCTCGCCTAGAACACGCCCCGACCGCACGGGGCTACCCCGATTTGGCGCCTTCAGGAGAGGTGGCAGAGTGGTTGAATGCACCGCACTCGAAATGCGGCATAGGTGCAAGCCTATCGGGGGTTCGAATCCCTCCCTCTCCGCCAGCCGCACGAGATTCCGGTAAGCCGTCCGCCTATAGGTCTTTGAACGCGCGGCGTCACCGCCACCCAAGCGCCGGGGCGACGTGCTTGAGAATCGCTTCGATCGCATGGGCGCAGTAGGCGACGCCCAGCTGGTTGGGGATGGTCAACAGCAACGTGTCGGCCTCGGCAATGGCCTCATCCTTGCGGAGCTGCTCGATCAGGACGTCCGGCTCGGCGGCATAGCTGCGGCCGAAGATTGCGCGCGTCTGCGGGTCGATGAAGCCGATCTGGTCCTCGGATTCGCCGCCACGCCCGAAATAGGTGCGGTCGCGATCATCCATCAGCGCGAAGATGCTGCGGCTGACCGAGACGCGGGGCACTCTGACGTGGCCGGCCTCCTTCCAGGCGGCGCGGTAGGCACGAATTTGCGCCGCCTGCTGAACGTGAAAGGCCTCGCCGGTCTCGTCGTTCTTCAGCGTCGAGCTTTGCAGGTTCATCCCGAGCTTGGCCGCCCAGACGGCGGTGGCGTTCGAGCCGGCACCCCACCAGATGCGCTCGCGCAGGCCGTCCGAATGGGGTTCGAGGCGCAGCAAACCAGGCGGGTTTGGAAACATCGGCTGCGGATTGGGCTTTGCAAAACCCTCGCCGCGCAGGAGATCGAGGAAGACCTCGGCATGGCGCCGGCCCATGTCGGCGTCATCAGCGCCCTCGGCCGGCTGATAACCGAAATAGCGCCAGCCATCGATCACCTGCTCCGGCGAGCCGCGGCTGATGCCGAGCTGCAGCCGTCCGCCGGCGATCAGATCGGCACTACCTGCATCCTCCACCATGTAGAGCGGATTCTCGTAGCGCATGTCGATCACTGCCGTGCCGATCTCGATGCGGCTGGTTTTCGCACCGACCGCCGCCAGCAGCGGAAAGGGCGAAGCGAGCTGGCGCGCGAAATGATGGACGCGAAAATAGGCGCCGTCCGCGCCGAGCTCTTCCGCCGCGACGGCAAGCTCGATGGATTGCAACAACGTATCCCCAGCCGAGCGGGTCTGCGATTGCGGCGAGGGCGTCCAGTGCCCGAACGAGAGAAAGCCGATCTTTTTCATGAGGGCAGTCTATGGCCGGATTGGTTTGCGATCGTCAATGCACGGATATTCACGAGCGCGACAGGATCCGGACCGTCACATCCTGAAGTCCAGGTTGATCGGCTCATCCGAATAGCTGGGCGAAGCGTCCGTGACCGGGACCTCCTTGCCCACGACCTTGAACTCGACGTCAGCGATCCAGACCTGCCCCGTCCCACACAGGAGGACACCGAATGCGATGTTCCTGCTGTTTTTGGCAATGTCCAGAACGACGGCGTATTTCGTCCAGCCGGTGGTCGCGCGGATCGGCCTGTCCTGCATATTGTCGATCGTAATCGTTCCGTCGGAGCCATCGACGCGCATCCAGAGGCCGGCCCACCCATCGACATTTGCGGTTCTGACATACGCCGTCATCTGGAGGCGAACGCCGCGATACCTGTCCGACTTGAAAGCTTGCGAGAGGCTGCCAAACCCTCGCGGCGGTCTTCGCGATTTGATGTAACCGCTGGCCTTGCCATGATATTGCGCTTGGTCATCGACGCCCATTTCATAATCGACGAACGAATCGCCGAAGGCGAACCAGCCGGTGGGCAATCGCGGATCGCGCGCTTTCACCGCTTCATCGAGATCGGATGCTTTCAGGATTTGACGCGCTTCCGCATCGAGTTTTCGCGCTTCCGCTCGCGTCTTTGGCAGGAGAAACAGTTGATTGACGAGCGCGACCAGCGCGCCCGTCGACAAGACTGTGACCAATACACCAATGACTCCATCGGTCATTGTCGGAAATCCATGCGATTGCGGGCATCGGCATCGCTCTCTTGCAACGCTGCATGATCGCCGACGCGCGGGAGGCGACATATTCAGGATCTGACGCGGAGCGCAGCATAGGTTGCGAAGCTATTTCCGAGCAACCTGTATCTTTGGCGTGCCGGACCTATCGGCGAGCCCTATTGACGTGTTTGCACGTCCAACGCTCGCCGCATGACGTCCCACATGCGGGACTCCGTCGATTGCGCCACGTTGAATCGCAGGAAATTTGAGGCCGACTGCGACACGCTGAACACGTTTCCCGGCGCCAGCACCACGTCTTCGGCGAGCGCGGCGCGCGCGACTTGCGTCGAATCCAGCCCGTCGGGCAGGCGGCACCACAGAAAAAATCCGCCGCGCGGCATCAGCCACGGCTCGAGGCCGAGCGCGCCGAGCTTGCGCGCCGCCTCGCGCCGCGTGCGCCCGAGCTTTTGCCGGAGCTCCTCCATGTGCTTGCGGTAGCTGCCGCCCGCGAGCACCTTCGCGATCACTTCGGTCGCAACCGGGCTCGGGCCGCCAAAGCTGGTTGCGACCTGGAGGTCGACGAGATGCTCGATCCAGTCGGGCCTTGCTGCGATATAACCGCAGCGTACCGAGGCGGAGAGCGTCTTGGAAAAGCTGCCGATGCGGATGACGTTGGCGAGGCCGTCGAGGGCGGCAAGGCGCGGCGACCGCTCCGTTTCGAAATCGGCAAAGATATCGTCCTCGATGATTGCCAGGTCATGGGCCGCGGCGGCGCTCAAGACGCGATGCGCGGTTTGCAGCGACAGCGTCGCGCCGGTCGGGTTGTGGAGCGCGGAATTGGTGATGTAGAGGCGCGGCCGCTCCGCGGCGAGGATCGCCTCGAAGCGCGCGACGTCCGGACCCGACGCCGTATAGGGTACGCCAAGGATCTTCACCTGATGCGCGCGCAGCAGCGCGCGAAAATTGAAGTAGCAGGGGTCGTCGACCAGCACGGTGTCGCCGGGCCGCAGCAGGAAGCGGCAGACGAGGTCGGTTGCTTGCGTGCCCGAGCCCGTGAGCACGAGCTGGTCGATCGAGGCCTCGATGCCGTCCTCGGCAAAGCGCGCCAGCAGATAGCGGCGCACCGCGAGCGAGCCGCGCGTAGAGCCGTAGTCCGAGAGCACGCTGTCATCGCTACGGGCGATCGCGCGAAAAGCGCGGCGCAAGGCCGCCTCCGGCATCCAGTCCGCCGGCAGCCAGCCGCAGCCGGGCTTGAGCATGGCTGAATCGGCATCGAGCGATTGCCGCGAGACCCAGAACGGATCGACGGCGCGGTCGCGGCGCGGCTCGACATCGGCGAGCGCGAGCGGTGGCATTGTTGTCGCGGAGACGTAGAAGCCGGAGCCGCGACGCGCCCGGATCAATCCCTCGGCTGCCAGGCGATCATAGGCTTCCACCACGGTGGAGGGCGACACGCCCATGCTCGCGGCCAGCTTGCGGATCGAAGGCAGGCGGTCGCCGGGGGCAAGGGCGCGGCCCGCGACCTTGGCGCGGATGGCGCGCATCACGTCGGTAGTGCGTGCCCCGCGGCCTCTGCTTTGCGTCAGCTCGTCCAAGTGTATGGGCTTCCATACTGATACAGTTTGGCCAGATTGTATGGGATTGTCGCTGGTCTCGCCACCCTCAAAAGGCCAAGGTCGACCGCGCGAAAGCGAGGCGACATGCAATCGGCCGGCAACGGATGGGGCAACGGACTTCTGGGCGTCGTCATTTTCAGTGGCTCGCTGCCGGCGACGCGCGTCGCGGTCGGCGGCTTTTCCGCAACCTTCCTGACCTCGGCGCGCGCGGTGGTCGCCGCGCTGTTGGGAGCGGCGCTGCTTGCCCTGCTTCGTCAGCAAAGACCCGCGCGAAAAGACCTTGCCTCGCTCGCCATCGTCTCGCTGGGCGTCGTGGTCGGCTTCCCGCTGCTGACCGCGCTGGCGCTTTTGCACATCACCTCGGCGCATTCGATCGTCTTCATCGGCCTGTTGCCGCTTGCGACCGCAATCTTCGCCGTGCTGCGCGGCGGCGAGCGGCCGCGATTGCCGTTCTGGCTGTTCTCGATCCTCGGCAGCGCGACGGTCGCGGGTTTTGCGCTGTCGGGTAGCGGCGCGGGCTCGCTCCGCGGCGATCTCCTGATGGTCGCCGCGATCCTGCTCTGCGGCCTCGGCTACGCCGAAGGCGCGACTTTGTCGCGCCGGCTCGGCGGCTGGCAGGTCATCTCATGGGCGCTCATTCTCGCACTGCCGCTGATGCTGCCGGTCGCGATCCTATCGTTGCCGCCAACATGGGACGGCATCGGCGCGCCGGCCTGGATCGGCCTTGCCTACGTCTCCGTCTTCAGCATGTTCGTCGGCTTCGTGTTCTGGTATCGCGGCCTCGCCCTCGGCGGCACCGCCAGCATCAGCCAACTGCAACAGCTTCAGCCGTTCTTCGGGCTCGCTCTGGCCGGCCTGGTCCTGCACGAGCCGGTGGCGTGGAGCATGATCGTAGCCACCCTGCTCGTGATTGTCTGCGTCGCCTTTGCCCGAAGATTTGCATGAGGCCGATCTCGGCGCTGTCCCGTCACCGTAGGCGTCAGCGCCTTCATTCGGACCACCGCGATCTGAAGCCATCGCGATGCGATCATCGACGTTGATCTGGATCAACGCCTGTTCTGGCACTCCGAGGCTCATTGCATGGGGAGAGTTATCTCCCTTGATGCATCGCATGCCCCATTTTCGCAATGACGGTAACAGCATCCGCATAGCAAGTATCGCCCCTCTCGTCTCGCTGGTGGAGCAGTGATCGGCATTCTCGCGCGACTGACAGAAATCCGCCCATCGTTGCTGGAGCGTCCATAGTCAATTGAATTCACGAGACCCAGAGTCATTAGGAGCAGCGTCATGACCATCACTCGGCGTAATCTGCTGTCCGCCACTCTGGGGACCGCGTTCTCGGCGCTTTCACTCTCATCAAGCCGAGCGGACTACGACGGTCCGCTGCTTAATGCGGTCGAGGGTGGCGAAGACTTCTGGCTTGCCACCGATGCCTATGTCTTTGGCTATCCGCTCGTGACAATGGAGATCACGCGGCGGGTCATAACCAATGCGGCCTCGGTCGAGGGCACGCGCGGGCCCATGGGGCAGCTCATCAAGCTGCGGTCGTATCCCGATGCAAGTTTCCGGGATGTGACGGCTCCGAATGCCGACACGCTCTACACCAGTGCGTTTATCGATGTGGGAGACGAGCCGTGGGTGCTCAGTATGCCCGACATGAAGGACCGCTATTTCCTGTTCCCAATGCTCGATGGCTGGACAAACGTGTTCCAGGTCCCCGGCAAACGTACGACAGGTACCAAAGCACAGACCTATGCGATCACCGGGCCCGGCTGGAAAGGCACGCTCCCTGCCGGCGTCAAGGAATACAAGTCGCCCACCAGCATCGTATGGATCTTGGGTCGCATCTACTGTACCGGCACACCCGAGGACTACGCGGCGGTGCACGCCGCTCAGGATGAGTTCAAGCTCGTTCCCCTGAGCGCTTATGGGAAGCCCTACACGTCCCCACCGGGCAAGGTCGATCCGTCGATCGACATGAAGACCGCGGTGCGCGATCAGGTCAACCGCATGGACGCTGCTGCCTATTTCAGCCTTCTGGCACAACTCATGAAGCGTAATCCGCCGGTGGCGGCTGACGCTGCCGAGGTCGCCAAATTCGCGAAGATCGGCCTCGTTCCGGGCAAGGATTTTGATGCCGGCAAGCTCGACGCTGCGTTTGCGAAGCGCATCCCGCAAGTCGCGTTCGACCGCATCATGATCCAGTTCAAGGTCAACAAGGCCATCAGAAACACCAACGGCTGGGGATTTGACTCGCAGACGGGCGTCTACGGCACCGATTATCTCAATCGTGCCCTGGTCACAGCCATCGGGCTCGGCGCCAACCGCATTCAGGATGCCTGCTATCCGACGTCGCAGAAGGACGCGGATGGCAAGGACTACGTCGGCAGCAACAAGTATGTGATGCGCTTCCCGAAGGGACAGCTCCCGCCCGTCGGCGGCTTCTGGTCTCTGACGATGTACGACGAAAACTACTTCTTCGTCGCCAATCCGATCAACCGATATTCGATCAGTGCCCGTCAGAACCTCAAGCCCAATCCGGACGGAACGATCGACCTTTATATCCAGAAGGACTCGCCTGGATCGGACAAGGAGTCGAATTGGCTGCCTGCGCCCGCCGGCAAGTTCATTCTGATGCTGCGGATGTATTGGCCGAACGAGAAGGGGCCTTCGATTATCAACGGCTCCTGGTCTCCGCCGGCTGTCAGGAAGGTTGCGAGTAGCTGATCGCAAAGGACCAGCAAACGGGAGCATTGGTGGAAGCAGATCAAGGCTTAGCAGGACCTGAGGGAGGTCAGGATGAAGATCGCGCTGTTGTCGGCGGCACTCCTCGGAGGCCAATTGGTGACGCCTGTTTCCGATCGCGTTCCTCATTTGAATGTGGAGGCGCTGTGCAAGGCCACAGCGGCCGATGACAAGACGAATGGAATCGTTTTGGGGCAGAGTTTCGACCAATGCATGAGCGATGAAACGAACGCTCAGCAGCAGCTGGTCGTTCTCTGGTCGGCCAGTGCCGGTCCGGTTCGTGATCGCTGCGAAAAGGAGGCGACTTCAATTGCCGACAGTCAAAGCTATGTAGATCTCCTCACCTGTATCCAGGAAGGCGAACCAGCGAATCCGCCGTCCGGAGCCCCGCTCAAGCGGGCAAGCAAGAAGCGAGAGGCGAAGTAGGTCTATCGACCCAACAAAGGAGGCTGTCATGCAATACCGAACTAAATTGTGGTTGGCCGGTGCCGTTATCGCCTGCGCAGCGATAAGCTCTGTGCAGTGGTCAGAAGAAGATGGTCTTTCGTTCTCGATTCAGAGCGCACAGGCCCGCGTCGGCCGGCCGGCGACGCCAGTAAGTGTCGCCGGCGTCGCGCGTCGAACGACGCGCCGCGCGGTAGTGGGTGGAGCGGCCGTGGGCGCAGCAACCGTAGGAGCCGCCGTAGCGGCGCCAACCTGCGCCCGCGTGCTGGTCAATGGCGCGTGGGTCTGCCGCTAGAGCGCGATGGGATTAGGTGCGCTCCCTCCCCCGCCTGCGGGGGAGGGCTGGGGAGAGGGTGTCTCCGCAGCGGATAATCCCCAAGTGGAGAGAGCCCTCACCCGGCGCTTCGCGCCGACCTCTCCCGCAAGCGGGAGAGGTTGAGCAAGCAAGTGCCAAATCGATTCAGCCAAAACCCATCGCGCTTTGGGCATACGATCTTCGCCTCGGAGGTGGTCGCAGCGCCCGCGCTCGTCGTCTGCGCTGCCTTCGCGCGGCGATTGGTGAGACCGCCGCCTCACCCCTGTCCCATCACCGTCCGCGTCAGCGCGCTCCTGGCAAATTTCTTCAGCGGCATCGGCTTGCCGAACAGATAGCCCTGCACGAGATCGAAGCCGATTTCGTTGGCGGCGACGAGATCGGCGCGGGTTTCGATGCCTTCGGCGACGCTGCGCGCACCGTAATCCTGGGCGAGCTCGACGATGTGACGGCACACGTTGCGCTTCAGCGCATCTGAGCTGCTGCCGGTGACGAAATGCCGGTCGGCCTTGAGCTTGACGAAGGGAAACCGGTCGAGCCCCATCAGCTCCGGCCAGTTGGTGCCGACATTGTCGATGGCGAGCCCTATGTTGTGAAAGCGCACCTCGGCGGCGACGTCGAGCAGCAGATCGAGATCCCCGATCACCTCGGAGCTCTCGATCTCGATCGTCAGCCCGCCGAAGGCGGGGTGGGCGGGCATGCGCCGGCAAAGATCGCGCACGGCCTGGTGCTCGTGCAGGAAAGTGGCCGGCAGGTTGATCGAGAGATCGACCGGGCTCTGCCGCTCCAGGAGGTAGTGCCAGTCCTGCAGGGCGCGTTCGATCACGAACTCGGACAGTTCGCGAAAGTGCGGATCGCGCTCCTCCGGAATGAAATAGGCCGGCGGCACCACGCCCCAGGTCGGATGCCGCATCCGCACCAGCGCCTCGGCGCCGCACCGGATCAAGGAGCGCGCGTCGATCTTCGGTTGGTACCAAAGCTCGAGCCAGCCTGCATGCAAGGCTTCGCCGACATGCACGGCGGGGCTCGGCGCGGGCTCGTCCGGCAGCAGCATCGCGATGCGGTCGCGCAGGGTCTCCGCGGCAAACGGCGTTGTCAGCGGCGGCAGCATGGCAAGGCCATATTCCTCGCCGACCTGCTGCACCGCCTTGACGATGATCGACTCGCGCGCGCCGACGGCCAAGACCTTGCCGCCGAATTGCTCGCGCACCAGGATCTCCAGAAATCGTCCGGGCTCGATGCCGTCGACGGCAATACCGAGCAGGATCAGGTCGGGGAGCTCCGTGGCGAGCACGCCACGCAGTTCGTCGGCATTGCTACATTCGCTGGTGACGAAGCCGAGATCCTCCAGCACCTCGCTCATGAAGGCACGCAGGTGCCGCTTGCCGTCCGCCACGCAGGCGCGCGGCGTCACTTTCCGCCGTCCAAAGGTTACAGTCTTCCGTCCGGCGAGCTCGCCCAGCCCCTCGTCCATCGCACAGCACTCCCGTTCCGTGACAACTTCATAACGGTGAGCGCGGCTCCAAATATGGAGAGCTTCAGCATCATTGTTGAATTATTTGGGTAACGTTAAAGCCCTCATCATATGTAAAATTGTATGGATCCCGTTGAAGAAGACTTCACACCCTCGTTTGTCTCGCGCACGCGGCGCTGCAATCGTTGCGATATCCGCGCATGCTGCGCATGCGAAGCGGCAACTTGCCTGACCCAGCGATGAGGCGACACCGCGCGCGACGTCGCCTCATAGAATAACGCCGGTATTACTTGCTGGCGGCCTTGTCGTGCTGGGCCATGCCGACCGGCTTGTAGTCATAGGTCGGATAGAACTCGGTCCGGTACGGTCCCCACGCGCTGTCCTCGATGATGCGGTTGACCTCGCGCAGCCGCGAGGCCGGCAGGCGCAGCGTGATCACCTGGCCGATGCCCATCATGACGTACCAGCTCACCACCTCGACGCCCGGCGGCGGGAAGGATTTGTAGTAGCCTTGGCTCTCGAGCTGCGCATTCAGCTCGTGCAGCGGGCGCGACTGATCGTGCTTGAAGAACACCGTGAGCATGACGGCATCCTCAGCAGTCGGCGCGGCATTGCCCGGCGGCGGCGCGGTCTGCGCAATGGCCGCGGACTTGATCGCCAGTGCGCCGGCCAGCAACGTGGCCATGGTCAACGTCATTCTCACTGATCTCATTTGCGAGGTCCTTCCTTTCACGCATATGCCTGCCGAAAACGGCTGCCAGAGCAAGATAGCCTTTGATTGAATCAATCGGGCCGCAGGCTCACTTCACCTCCCCCGCAAGCGGAAGAGGGAGCGCACCTTCGTTCGCGGCTCGCAACCAACCTCAACCTCATCAGCGTAGCCCGCTCTATATTCTCCCGAGATGTTCTTGCCGGTGTAGTCGGTCATCGCCGCGGTCGCGATCAGGCTGATCACGGCGCACAGTGCGATATAGGCAGCGATGGCGGTTGCCGACTCGAAGGTGCCGAACAGCCAGGCCGCAATCAGCGGCGCCGGACCGCCGGCGATGACGGAGGCGAGCTGATAGCCGAGCGATGCGCCGCTGTAGCGCAGGCGCCCGGTGAAGCTTTCGGCGATCAGCGCGGCCTGCGGGCCATACATCATGTCATGCGGGATCAGTGACAGGATGATGGCGAGGAAGATGACCGGCTCCGATCCGGTGTCGAGCATGCGGAAATAGATGAAGCCGAACACGCCGGTCACGGCCGCGCCGATCATGTACATGTTCTTGCGGCCGATGCGGTCGGACAGATGGCCGAACAGCGGGATCGAGACGAAGGACACTACCGAGGCGCACAGCACCGCGGTGAGCAGGAAGTCGCGGGACACGTTCAGCGTCTTGACGCCATAGGCGAAGACGAAGGCGGTGAAGATGTAGAACGGCGCCTGCTCGGCCATCCGCGCGAACGCCGACAGCAAGATCTCCTTCGGATGCTCCTTGATCACTTGCAGCATCGGCGTGCGCTCGACCTTGCGCTCCGCGACCAGCCTGGAAAACACCGGCGTCTCCAGAATGCCGAGCCGGATGTAGAGGCCGACACCGACCAGGATGAGGCTCAGCGCAAAGGGCACGCGCCAGCCCCATGACAAGAACTGCTCGCCGGACATCTGGCTGAAGGCGAGCACGGCGAGGTTGGCCAGGAACAGGCCGCAGGGCACGCCGAATTGCGGCCAGGAGGCGATAAATCCGCGGGAGTGATCGTTGCGTGCCCATTCCATCGACATCAGCACCGAGCCGCCCCATTCACCGCCGACACCGACGCCCTGGACGAAGCGCAGCACGGTTAGGATGACCGCGCCCCAGATTCCGATGCTCTCATAGGTCGGGACCAGCGCCACCGCGAAGGTGGCGAGCCCCATCAGGAGCAGCGTGGCGATCAGCGTCGATTTGCGGCCGATGCGGTCGCCATAATGTCCGAAGATGGCCGCGCCGATGGGACGGGCGATGAAGCCGACGGCATAGATCGCGAAGGCCTCGAGCGTGCCAACCCACGGATCGGAATGCGGAAAGAACAGTTTTGCGAAAACGAGGCCGGTGACCGTCGAGTAGAGGAAGAAATCGTACCACTCGATGGCGGTGCCGATGGTGGAGGCGATCACGGCGCGGCGCAATTGAAGCTGGTGCTCGCTGTCGGGCAGCGAGATCGGATCGACATGAGACAGGGACATGGCGGGAGCCTTTCCTTGGAGGCCGCCCCCTAGCCCCTACTGTGCATGGGGTTGTTTTGACGAAAAAACTTCCGAGCCGCCGTCACGGTTCCAAGACGATTGCGTCCGTCGGGTTCGACTTATGGAGGAACCCGGTTCGCCCGGGCGGACCAAGTGTGAAGTACCTCACATGCGTCTGGCCGCACCCGCGCTATGAGTGGGGTCATGTGGTGATGGGCTGCGTGAGGATCGCAGCAATGACGATGCGGCGTATGATGACGTGGTGGTTCTGGTTCGTGCTGTCGGGACGATTTATCGATCGTTTCCTGAGCCTGCCGCGCGTGCCGCGGAACTAGCCCCAGAGCTCAGCTCTGCCCGATCAGTTTCCGGAACGCCGCCGCTCCGTCCTGCACGGCATCGCGTCCCTTCCAGGCCAGATAGGTCAGCTTGCCTGCCAGCGAGTCATGGTTGCGCAGGCGGCGTGAGCCGAGGATGTGGCCGACATTGGCGGGGAAGCGGCTGACCTCGGCGGCGACGAGCGCGGCGATCGCGTCCATCAATTGCTGGAGGCGGATGCCCCACTCCGACGACTCGATCTCGTCGATGCGGACCTTGAGCGCATATTCGGTGTCATAGATTTCGGCGAGCAGGTCGCGTGCGATCAGCACCCGGTTGTGCTTGAGCGCGACCCGGAGCGCGAGGCGCTTGTCGTCGAGCCGGTCGAGCACCATGGGAACCGTGATGGCATAGGACGTGGCGGCGATATCGGCGGCGGTTTTGGTCGGCGCGGCCCTGGTGGCGAGGCGGATCAGCTGCCAGGGCGTCTTCAGCCGGCGCGCCACCAGCGCCAGCGCAAAGGGCAGCGCCTCCGGATTGGCCTTCCTGAATGTGTCGAGGCGCGCGGCGATCTGCGTCGCCTGGCCGTCGTCGAATTTCGAGATCTTCTCGGGCAGCTTCTCGTTGAACTTCGCCAGCGCGGCGTTCGCGCGCAGCACCTGCAGCATCTTGGTCACGTCGTCGAAGGCGAAGCGCGAGGCCGTGTATTGCCCGAGCTTGGCGCGGGCGAGCTCAGTGCCGTCGGGCGAGGCGAGCGTGTTCTCGAGGACCTTGACGACCTTGATCTGGAACGTGGTCGCGGTCTTCTGCACGTCCTTCGGCTTATTGGCGGCGACCTGGTCGTTGATCGCCTTGATGTAGTCGCGCGCCATGGTTGGCAGCAGGTCGCGGCAGATCCACTCCCAGATCGGCGTCAGCGTGTTGCGCGAGATCCGGCCCATATTGGCGTGCTCGGGCGCGCCGTCCATCAAGAACAGCTCGAGCGGTGCGAAGAAGGGGCGCGACGGATTGATGGCGCGCGCCTGGGTCGATCCGTCCTTGCGGAATTCGGCGCGCAGCTTCGCCTGGATGTCGGGCGAGCCCGGCATGTCGATGCCGCACAGCTCCAGCCGCTCGAGCTCGCTGAGCAGACAGCTGCGCGATAGCGGTGTCAGCCGCTGCAAAAATTCCCAGAGCTGTTCGACCTGGCTCATGGCACGCAATTTTCCGCAACTTTTCCGGAACCGTTACTGGTTCGTCGCGTGGACGCATTTGCGCGCTCTCAACTGTGCTCCAGAGAAGCAAGTCACTGTTAATTAATTGGTAAAGTCGTACGGCGCGGCTTCCGCCGTCCGCTCCGACCTTAAGAAGGGATTTCATGAGGTGGCTGAGATTTAGGCAGGTTTTGCAACCGGTGCGTGGCCCATTGCGCGTCTCGGCACGCATGACTTGCGCCACCGCCCGGAGATCTAGCACAAAACCGTCAAAATCACCGTAGTCTTACGGAACAGAAAGTTAACCACGATTCGCCCCGGGTTCCGCTAAACGAATCGCATGGGGCATCAGAATGATCCGATCGCTGATTCGCGATCGTCGGCTTGGTACGAAAGCAGCACTTCTCCGCAGGAGCTCGAACTCGCTCAGTTGAACGCCGCCCGTGCCAAGGCTTCCGAGGAAACCGCCACGGCGATCGCCCGCGAACTCAACGGCCCCCTGACCGCCCTTCTCCTCTACATGGGCGAGATCAAGCATCACAGCGACCAGCTTTCGCCGGTCTCCGCCGATCGCGCCTATTTGCAGCGCGTGGTCGAGAATGCGCTGGCGCAGACCGAGCGCGTCTGCACGCTGGTCAAGCAGCTCGGCGGCGCGCCGCGAAACGGAGTGTCAGGGATCGACGACGCCGAGGCGAAGGCCGGACCCACGGCGCTCGCCCTGCGCGCGGCCGGCAGCGAGCTCTCCGGCCCGCAGGGCTCGAAGCGGTTGACCAGGCGCGAACGCGAGGTGCTGCGGCTGATCAGCGAAGGCTGTTCGAACAAGCAGGGCGCGCTGCGGATGCAGATCAGCCCGCGCACCTTCGAGAGCCATCGCGCGGAGGCCATGCGCAAGCTCGGGGCGCGCAACACCGCGGATCTGGTCCGCGCGGCGCTGCTACATTCGATCGATTGAGGCGGGCTGTGACGAGCTGCGGCGGGCCGGGCGCCGGGTGGTTTCAGTAATAGTCGTCCGCGAAGGGGCGTAGGCGCGAGCTCGGACGCAGCGGCTTCATCTCGTCCTTCGCTGCGCTCGGAATGATCGTGATGGTCCAGCGCGGCGGGGTGCTCGATTCCTGTTCCAGCACGGAACGCACGAAGCCGGTCACCGTCTCCTCGCCCGATTTCACCGTCGCCATGCGGCCGTTGAACTGAGCGATGCGGAAGCGGCGGACTTCCTTCTGGTCCGCGGTTTCATAGGTGAACATGGAAACCCTCCTGGTCTCGCGCGACTATCGCCACCTATGATTAGCCAAGTGTTGATTAGCCATGTGTGAAAATCCCAAGCCGTAGAAGTACGGCGGGATTTTTGCGCGAGGGATCAGACGTCCTCGTCGCGCGCTGCGGCGTAGGCTTTCGCCATCGCGTCCAGCAGCTTGCGGTAGGCGTCGTCGTCGAGCGCCGCCGCGTCTCGTTCGAGCTGCTGGGCGAGCGCCGCGAGCCGCTCATAGCCGAAGGTGCGCGCCGCGCTCTTCAGCGAATGGGCTTCGCGCTCGATCCGAGCGCGCTGCTGCGCGAGGGTGAGATCGCCGAACAGCTTTAGCCGTGCATCGGTCTCGCTCCAGAACACGGCGCGGACCTCGCCGGCCCCGTCCTCTCCGATCTCCCGCACCAGCGCCTCGAATGCACCGGGATCCCGTGCCGGCTCGGCGGCAAGGGAGGATTCGGCAGACAGCAGGACGGCAGCTTCGCGCATGCGACGGTTCTAGCCGCTGAATGTCTACGCCGTGTAAACTTCACGCCTGGTTGCGGCAGCCAGCCCTTTGGATCATCGCGACCCAAGCAGCC
Organism: Bradyrhizobium sp. UFLA05-89; assembly: GCF_059803475.1. Taxonomy (NCBI): domain Bacteria; kingdom Pseudomonadati; phylum Pseudomonadota; class Alphaproteobacteria; order Hyphomicrobiales; family Nitrobacteraceae; genus Bradyrhizobium; species Bradyrhizobium sp. UFLA05-89. Next base: position 81,751 of record NZ_JBANBA010000031.1, read on the forward strand.
GGTCGTACTGCGTCTTCACCGTGGCGTAGCATTCGCACGCGGTCTGGCGCAGCCCGTCGAGATTGTTGATCTGGATGTGGCCGCGGCTGTAGTGGATGAAATTGGCCTGCTGCAGCGTGTTGGCGACCAGCGACACGCTGTTGCGCCGCGCGCCGATCATCTGTGCCAGGTTTTCCTGGGTCAGCAGCAGCCTGACGTCGCCTGACAGGTCGTGGATCTGCAACAGGCACCGCGACAGCCGCGACTCCACGGGATGGGCGGCATTGCAGCCGGCGGTCTGCTGGACCTGCGCGTAGACCGCAAGCCCGTGGCGCGCCAGCAGCGTCCGCAACGAGGAACTCTGGTCGGCCGCCGCCCGCAGCCGGTCGAGATCCATCACCGAGGCGGTGCCGCCGACGAGCACCACCGCGCTGTTCATCGCACTCGCATCGCCCATCGCCGACAAGCTTCCGAGCAGGCTGTCGCGGCCGATCATGGCGACCTGCACATGCTCGCCCTTGGCGAGTTCCACGACCAGCGAGATCACGCCGCGATGCGGGAAATAGGCGCGCTTGAGCGTTTCGCCGACTTCCACCAGTACGGCCTCGTGGGGCAGATCGGTGAGGCGCAAGTGCGGGCGGATCAACTCATAATCATCCGCCGACATAGCAGACAGGAAACCATTGGATGGACGCACCATCGTTTCCATAGCTGCCTCCCGTCTTTCCCAGCGGCGAAGCGCTGACACGCATTCGCCATCCCTTGCACGGGTTTTGTGGCTCGCATCATGTGCCTTTCGGGATATGTTGGCAATTGGACATATAGCGTCCTCAAGGTCGCGGGCAGCTCATGTGCACGTCGGCGTGCCCATGAAGTTGCGTCACCACGACACCAGTCTGCTGGCTCACGGAGCGGATACCAGCAGCCGCGCATAGATATTCTTCACCGCGCCGTAACACGCACAGCATGTTGCCTCCAATGCATGGGAGTCCGTGATTTCGATCTGGCCGCGGCTGTAGTGAATGATGCCCGCCCGTTGCAACGAGTGCGCCACCAGCGAGATTGCGTTGCGCCGCACGCCGATCATCTGCGCCAGCAACTCCTGTGTCACTGGAACGGTCGCGCCGTCGCAGAGATCGCGGGCACGCAGCAGCCAGCGCGCGAGGCGCGCTTCGGCCGGATGCAGCGTGTTGCAGAGCACCGATTGTTGCGCGTGCGCCAGCAGCGCCTGTTCGTGCCGAACCATCAGGCGACGGAACCGCGGGCTTCTGTCAGCGATACCGCGAAATGCGGTGCAGTCCAGGCTGACCGCCGTGCCGGGAAACAGCACGACGACGTCTGCCAGCGCAGTCCAGCCAGCCAGCGTCGCACCGCTGCCGATGACGCTGTCGCGGCCCAGCATCGCCACCTCGATCGTCTGCCCCTCTACGAGATTGACCGTCGTCGAGACCGCGCCGCGAAGCGGGAAGTAGACCTGCTTTGGCCGAGCTCCGTCCACGCCCAGGGACATCTCCCTGACCAGCTCGACGGTTGCGAGATGGGGCTCCAGCAGCGCGAAGTCCGCCGCATCGAGCGTCCTGAGCAATTGATTGGGCGGGCGACCGCTTGCAATCATGCGAAATCAATCCGGCGCTGCGGTTCGTCGTCATGCCATGCGTTGCGTGTCGTGGTGCTGTGCACGGCTGGTCCATAATACAACATAAGTTGTGTATTGGTCCACATACACGTCGCGGACACCTCGCCACATTTGCGACGGAAATGAGAGCGCGCTCCGGTTGCTGATTTGCAGCCGGGAGGGTGAGCGCATCGGATCCTGTGCCGCGCCAGCAGAGTTCTCTCGGCCGCGCGATTGGGTTAGCGCGTCCTCGCCCGATGCGTTCATGGGGTAAGGGTCTGTTTACCTCAAATGCCCATCGCATGCGTCGCGGCCGGGGCAGCAATCGCCGGCCCTACGTGCGATGACGGATGCGGATGATTTGACTTTACCCGCGCGGCGCCGGCGTAGCGCGTTTCACCGCCGAGGCTTTCTTTTGCGGAGCGTTCTGCGTTGCGCGGCACGCCGACCGTTTGCGTCGTCGCCGCGACGCCTGCGGTCGGTTTTGTCGAAAGCTGCCGAGGCGCAGCGGGAACGACAAAGTTGTCTTCAATATCCGTATTAGCACGGAGGTCGAAATTAACGCGGCCGTGAAATGCGATGTCTAACGATCGAGGGGAGGGCATTGCGTCGATTGTGAGAAAGCGGATCAGGCGTCACCACGACACCCTCCGCCTGGCAAGGTTGGTAAGGCGTATTTCATGGATGATCTGTTGCGGGAGTTTTTGACGGAGACCAGCGAGAGCCTGGACACCGTCGACAATCAGCTTGTGAAGTTCGAGCAGGAGCCGAACAACGCCAAGATCCTGGATAACATCTTCCGCCTCGTCCACACCATCAAGGGCACCTGCGGCTTTCTGGGATTGCCGCGGCTTGAAGCGCTGGCGCATGCCGGCGAGACGCTGATGGGCAAATTCCGCGACGGCATGCCGGTCACCGCCGAGGCGGTGACGGTGATCCTGTCGTCGATCGACCGCATCAAGGAGATTCTGGCCGGGCTCGAGGCGACCGAAGCCGAGCCCGAGGGCACCGACCGCGACCTCATCGACAAGCTGGAAGCGATGGTCGAGCAGGGCATGGCGGCCATGTCCGGCGCGACGCAGTCGATGCCGGCTGCGGGGGCCGCGACGGTTGCCGACGCGCCGCCGCTCGCGCCGGAAGCCCCGGCCGCGCCCGCCAAAGAGATGACCCAGGGCACGCTGATCGAGCAGACGCTGGAGCGCCCGTTGCGTCCGGGCGAGGTCTCGCTCGACGAGCTCGAGCGCGCCTTCCGCGAGACCGCGATCGAGGTGCCCGCGCCGGCCGCTGCGGCCCCGGCGCCTGTTGCCAAGGAGGCGAAGGCCAAGGAGGCGAAGGCCAAGGAGGCGAAGGCCAAGGAGGCGAAGGCCAAGGAGGCAAAACCCGCGCCCAAGAAGTCGATGGCGGACGAGAGCGTCACCGAAGGCGACCGCG